>JALOQY010000073.1 GCA_025459285.1 Planctomycetota bacterium
GAGGCCGCCGAGCTCCCGCTCCACCTCCTCGAGCTTCGCGAAGGCGTCCCCGTAACGCTGCTCGTCATAGGCCTTCAGGCCGGCGGACGAGAGGATCTCGCGGATCCGGTTCAGGGCGCGCTCGGAGGAGGCCGGGTCCCCGCCGTCCCGGTAGCGGTCCCGGGCCTTCCGGAGGAAGTCGAGGCGCGCATCCTCGGTCGGGGCGCCCTCCGCGAGCTTCTCGGCGCAGCGGACGGCGCCGAGGTTCGCCGGTGTGTACTCCCGGGTGCCCGTCCCCGCGGCGGCGACGAGCTCGTAGCGTTCGAGGGCCGCGGGGAGTTTTCCGGCCGCGGCGACGGTATCCGCGCCGAGAAGGGCTATCTCCCGCCAGACCGCGTCCACGGCATCGTCCCCGGGCCGCCGGCCGCGGAGCGCCTCGGCATCGCGGATCGCCGCCTCGAGACTCCCCCACTCGCCACGGGGCTCCGGGCTCCTCGCCCGGAAGAGCTTCACGAGTTCGACACGGGAGCGCAGGGAAGCGAGGTCCCGGTCGCCCGCGGACTGCTCCGCCTGAAGGGGGGAAAATGCGGACAGGGAGAGGGCCGTGAGGATGAGAATCCCGGTCTTTCCCGCGCTTCCTCGCATCCGGAGACGGCCCTCCCGCGCGCCCTCGACGGACGAATGCTACCCTTCGCCGCCGGGGCGGTCAACCTCTGCCATGTGACTTCCCGGCGGTCCATCGAGGCGCGTGAACCCCGTGAGCACCGGCGACCGGCTCACCGCGAGCCCCACCGCCCGCGCGCGGTCGTGCCAGCGGGCCTCCTCCCCGCCGGTGAGGGCAACCGCGATGACCAGCTCCTCGGCCCGCGTTTCCCGGGCGAAGCGCTCGAAGTCCTCCGGCGACCCGAGCACCGGCACCCCGAGGATCCGCCGGGCGCGGAGTCCGGAGTCGCCGTCGAGGAAACCTGCCGGCACCCAGGGGCCGCCCTCCCTCGTCCGCAGGGCGCGGACGGTCACTTCCCCGGCGTCCCCGGCCCCGAGGATCAGCGTCCGCCGCCCGCGATCGGGGAAGCTCCGCGATTCGAACAGCGCCCGGAAGAGGAACCGGGATCCGGAGACCAGGAGGAAGACGACCATCGCGTCCACGACGAAGAGCGCCCGGGAGTACCCCTCGAACCGGAAGAGGAGGACGACGGCGATCACGGAGGCCGCCGATCCGGCGACGACGGCCCGGAGCACCGCGAGGAGGTCCCGGACCCCGAAGTACCGCCAGAAGCCCCGGTAGAGTCCGAAGGCGTGGAAGAAGATCGTCCTCGCGATGATGACCACGGGCAGGGACTCGAGGAGTCGCGCCCGGTCGAACTCCGGCACCCGCCCCTCGAACTTCACGAGATAGGCCCCGGTGTAGGCGAGCCCGGTGAGCAGGGTGTCGAGGAGCACGAGGGCCGAGCCCCGGAAGTAGTTGCGGAAGATCTTGCGGATCTCCTCCTCCCCCGTCGCGGCCTCCGGGGGGCCGCTCCGGGGCCGGTAGATCGCCACTTCCCCGAGCACCAGGGCGAGGATCACGACCGCCACGACCGACACCCCGAGGAAGAAGAGGTTCGCGAGGAGGTCGAGGTACGACATCAGGACCCCGAGCCCGGCGAGGATCGCGCAGACGGACCAGAGGAAGAAGACCGCGCGGCGCTCGCTCATCCCGAGGGCCACGAGCCGGTGCGAGACGTGGTCGGCGCCGCCCTGGGTCACCCGACGGCCGGAGAGCCTGCGCATCACCGTGACGAACGTGGTGTCGAGGATCGGCACGGCGAGCACGAGGACCGGCACGGCGAGGATGAGGAAGAGGCTCCCGGCGTGCTCGTAGGTCCCGGCGATGGAGAGGGCGGCGAGCAGGTAGCCGATCGTGAGGGCCCCCGCGTCTCCCATGAAGACCCGCGCCGGGTTCACGTTGAAGACGAGGAAGCCCGCCTGGGCGCCGGCGAGAGCGAGGGCGACCCGGGCGATCTCCGGGAACGGTTCCACGGAGAAGCGGAGCGCGTAGGCGGCCAGGGCCCCCGCGGCCAGCGTCCCCACGCCGGCGCAGAGGCCGTCCATGTTGTCGATGAGGTTCAGCGCATTGGTGATGCCGACGACCCACAGGATCGTGAGGGAGATGGTGAGGACGCGTTCGTCCGCGAAGCGGGCCTCCACCCCCGCGATCACGAGGAGGGCCGCCGCCACGACCTGCGCCACGAGCTTCGTGGAAGGCCGCAGCCCGCGGAGGTCATCGATGATCCCCGTCGCGAAGAGGAGCACCGCTCCGGGCAGCACGGCCAGCGCGGGGCCGCGGAAGCCTCCGGAGACGAGGACCGCGAGCAGGAAGGCCGCGAAGATGGCCACGCCGCCGAGGAGCGGCACCTCGCGGCGGTTCCAGCGATCCTTCACCGGGCGGTCCACGACGCCGGCCCGGCGGGCGGCGGCCATCGCCAGTGGGGTGAGGGCGAGCGACGCGGCGAGCCCGCAGGCGAGAGGCAGGAGGATCTCCCTCATCGCCCAGATCCTACCAGCCCGGCGAGCCACTCCGAAAGCCGGGCCGCCCCGGCGCGCCGGGTGTACTCGAGGAGGCGGTCGGGGTCCGGGCGGGGCGGGACGCGGCCGGCGGCGAAGTCCGCGAGGGTCGCGGCGATACCCGCCTCGTCCGCGGCGTTGCGGAAGACGGCGCCGCCGAGGCGGGCGAGGAGCCGCTCCCCCTCGCAGCCGGCGGGACCGAGGGCCAGCACGGGAGGGCCGGCGCGGAGGCACTCGAACGTCTTGCCCACGATCACCGCCGAATCCGCCGCCGGCCGGTCGCCCCAGAAGACGAGGAGCACGGCGCGGGCGGCCCGCAACTCCGCCACGGCCCGCGCGTGGGGGACGAAGCCCACGACCTCCGCGATCCCCGCGACACCCTCCGCGCGGATCGCCTCCCGGACGGCGTCGTCCGCGACGCCGGCGAAGCGCAGGCGGATCGGGGTCCCGGCCTCGTGGAGGCGCCGGGCGGCGGCGAAGAGCGGCCGGTGGTCCACGTGGCGCCCGTAGGTGGAGCCCACGTGGGCCACCCGGAACGTCCCGTCCGGGGGCTGGGGCGCGGGGCCGGCGAAGTCCTCTTCGTCATAGCCGTTCAGGAGGAGGAGCCGGGGAGCGGTCGTCCGGGTGGCGAGATCCGCGAGGATGACCCCGGAGGTGGAGACGACACCGGCCGCGCCGCGCAGCACGCGGTCGAAGAGCGCGGCGTCGAGCCGCCCGCGGACACCGCCGAACATCCGCTGGCAGCGGGGGAAGTCCCGGACGTCGAGGACGTGCGGGAGTCGCAGGCGCGCCGCGGCGATCGCTCCGGCGAGGTGCGCGGAGAGCGGCGGCGAGGAGGAGAGCAGGATGTCGGGGCGCCGGCGGGCGGCCGCGGCGATCCCGGCCGCCGCCGCGCCGGGCACCCAGCCGACGTTGGGGTCGGGAACGTGCAGGAAGAACCGGAGCGCGCGGCGAAGGTGCCCCGGTCGCTCCTCTCCGGCCCGCGGCGCGGCCCCGTCCTCGCGCCAGGCGGGCCGCAGCAGCACCCCCGGCTCCAGCGTCCCGGTGCGGACCACCTCGACGCCGGCGGGAAGATCGAGGGACCGGTCGTGGCCGTACGTCCCCGTGCGGGGCGCGATCACCGTGACGGAGGCGCCGGCCTCCGGCAGGTGGCGCGCGAACCCTCGCGCCCGCAGACTCCCCATCCCCCCCATCGGCGGGAAGTAGTACGCGAAGAGCAACACATGGGGACGTACGTACCTTTTCACCTTTTCCTCATGGCCGCGTGAGCTCCCGCCGGAGCTCCAGCAGCTCACCGAACGCCCGCAGGATCACCCTCGGGTTCCCTCCGGTGGAAGTGCCGGCCAGGCGGGGGCGGTGCGCCACGGGGACTTCGGCGATCCGCGCCCGCCGGCGCCGGAGGCGGGCGATCAACTCGGCGGAGATCATCGCCCCCCGGGAGCGGAGGGGGAGGCCCGCGACGACCTCGCGCCGCAGGAGCTTGAACGCGCAGTCCACGTCGCGCACGCGCAACCGGAGCAGCAGGTCCATGAGCAGCGTCCACGCCACGCCGTTGAGCCGCCGGAGGAAGGTGTCCCGCCGCTTCCGCCGGAAGCCGAGGACGGCGTCATGCCCCGGCGCGAGCGCCGCGACCCGCGGGAGGTCCGCGAAGTCGAACTGCCCGTCCCCGTCGGTGAGGAAGAGCCACTCGAGGCGTCCGGCGCGAAGGCCGGACCTCACCGCCTGGCCGTAGCCGCGGTTCGCGGGGTGGCGGACGACGCGGACCCGGGGGTCCCCCGCCGCGAGCCCTTCGGCCACCGCCGCCGTTCCGTCGCGGCTCCCGTCGTCCACGACGATCACCTCGCATTCATGGGCGACGGCGGGCAGAACGGCGAGGGCCTCCCCCACGGTCCGGGCGATGTTGCCCTCCTCGTTGCAGGCCGGAAGGAAGCACGAGATTCCGGAGAGGCGTCCTTCCGCCCCCCGTGACGTGGTCCCCTCGGCGCGGCGATCGTCCATCGCCGGTATTAGCCCCCAGCCGCCCTCCGGGGTCAACAGATGCCGGATCAGGGCCCGAAGCGAAAGACCCGGATCGCGGGAGAGGCGAGGATCTCGACGGGCGGTCCGAATTCCCCTGCCAGGACGGCCGGGGGATCGAGCGAGCGGTCCCGGGGGTGGCTCCAGACGACGAAGAACCGGCCATCGGCCCGCTTCACCTCCCGCGCCGCCGCCCGCAGGCCTTCCGGCCCCGGTCCGCGCAAGTCCGCCACGACGATCGATCCGGGGAGTCCGTGGTAGCGGAGCGCGGTGCACACGGTGCGGCCACTCGCGAGCACGGCGTCCCCGGGCGCGGCTCCGGCGGCGAGCCGGGAAACGACTTCCCGCCAGTCCTCGGCGTACACCCGCTGCTCGCCCGCCTGCGCGAAGTTTCCCGTCGCGAGTGCCGCAAGGAGAATGGCGCCGAGGAGCGACCGGCCCGGCCCGCGTCCGAGCGCCGCGGCGGCCAGCACGGCGGCCAGCGGCGCGGCGAGCCACGCCATGTACCGCACCCCTCCGATGAGGATCGGCGTGACGAGGAACTGTGCCGCGACCACGCACCCGAAGGAGATCACCCCCGCCGCGAGCGGCAGGAGAACACGCCCCTCCCTCCGCCCGCGCCACGAGAGGTAGATGGCCACCGCGGCGACCGCATAGCCGGCCGGACCGCCCCCGAGAAGCACCCGCGCGTAGTGCGCGATGTCGCGCCAGGAGACCTCCGGACCGCCCCCGCCCGCGGCGTAGAAGATCGCGGTCTTCTCGATGTTCAGGGGCAGCTCCGCGGCCAGCACGATGAGGTACAGCGCCGCGCCGGGGACGAGGAGGCGGAGGGGGCGGCCGCGGGCGAGCATCCCGCCGGCGGTGGCGGCGACGAGACCGGCGACGAAGAAACCGCCGCAGAGGTGCGCGGAGGTGCCGAGGGCGGCGAGGAGCGGCGTGTAGATCCGCCAGCGCCTCTCGCGCGCCGGGTCGACCCCGGCCACTCCGAGGTAGGCGATCACCGATCCGGCGGCCGAGGCGAAGAGGAAGGCCCCGCAGAACGCGAAGGACCGCGCCTCGCGCGCCAGGGCCGCGGAGAGCGGATGGAGCGCGATCGCGAGGCCGGCGAAGAGCGCCGCCACCTCCGGACTCCCCCGCCCGCCGCAGACGGGGAAGGCGCGAGAGAGACCCGCGGCCCAGGCGCCCGCCGCCGCGGCGGCGACCGCCCCGGCGATCGCGGAGGGCAGGCGCAGGGCGATCAGGCCCGTCCCGAACACCGAGGTGAAGACCCGCAGGAAGACGTAGAAGAACGGCCCCTTGCCGACCTCGCTCCGGACGTACGCCTCCCGCATCGCGTCGCGGTCGGGCGCCGTGATCACCTCGAGCGCCCCCGCCTCGTCGTACCAGAGCGGAAGCCGCCCCAGTCCGGCGAGCCGCACGGCGAGCGCGACGGCGAACACGAGAAGGAGCGTGGCGGTCGAACGGTTCATGGGTCGGGGGCTTTTCGTAGCAGCGGGCGCCGGCGACTGATACGAATTCCCGGGTGCGCCGTCCCGTCGTCGCCATCCACCAGCCGAACTACCTGCCGTGGATCGGCTTCTTCGCCAAGGCCCGGGCGGCCGACGTCCTCGTGCTTCTCGACGACGTGCAGCTCGAGCGGGCCGGCCCCACGCAGCGGACCCGGGTGAAGGCGCCGGAGGGGCCGCGCTGGCTCACGGTGCCGGTGCAGAGGACGGCCGGGAACGGGCCGGCGATCCGCGAGGCGAAGATCGCCCACGACGGGAAGTGGGACCGCCACCACGCGCGGGTCCTCGAGAACGCCTACTCCCGCTCGCCGGGATGGGGTGCGCACGGCCCTCCGATCCTCGAAGTCCTGACTTCCGGCGAGGTCCTGCTCCCGGTACTGAACGAGCGGCTCCTCGGGCTCCTCTTCGCCGCGCTTGGCATCGGGACGCGGGTCGTGCGAGCGAGCGACCTCGGCCCGCGCGGGGAACGGGGGAATCTCGGCAACCTCGAACTCTGCCGCCGCCTCGGCGCCGCGACGTACCTCTCCGGCTCCGGCGCCCGCGCCTACAACGACCCCGCGCCCTTCGCCGCCGCGGGCATCGATCTCGTCTATCACGAATTCGTCCACCCGCGGTACGCGCAGCCCCACGGTCCCTTCGTCCCCGGCCTCTCCGCGGTGGACTACCTGTTCAGTGTTCCGCCGGGCCGGAGCGGCGGGGATCCGTCGCTCACGGCAGGATGAGGCGCAGGACCTCGAAGGCCTCGGCGCAGCGGGACTCGAGCTGGGTGCCGCGCGTGCGGGCCAGCGAGCGGATGAAGGACTCGTCGAGATAGGAGCGCGCACGCTGCGTCTCGTAGCAGGCGAGGGCCGCGACCTTCCGGTCCACGTGCCGCTCCTCGAGGACCACGAAGGCCCGGGTCTCGAAGATGATGTTGTTCCACGGCTCCTCGAAGCCGAGCACGGTCTGCCGCTTGAAGGCCCTGAGCCCCTCCCGCGCCACCACCTGGTGGTCCTGGTGGATGTCGGAGAGCGACGGCACGAAGACGAGGTCCGGTGCGAGCCGGTCCCGGAGACCCACGATCTCCTCGAGGATCGCCTGCCGCTGCGAGGGGAAGTCACGGACCTCGAAGCGGAAGACGTGCAGGTTGCCGCGCGGGATGCCGAGCACGTCGGCGGCCTTCGACAACTCCCCGAGGAGCGCGTCCCTCGGGAAGGGGGGGGGCACGGACTTCTCGGCCAGCGAGAAGACGGCCATGTGGACCTCCCGGCCCTCCTCCACGAACTTCGCCGCCGTGCCGCCGCATCCGAGCTCGCCGTCGTCGGCGTGCGGGGCGAGGATCAGGACCCGCCGGTGCATGACCGCCTCCTCCCGAGGATCTCCCCGTAGAGCGCCACGAGCTTCTCCGACTGTCGTTCCCAGGACCACGGCCCCGACGCGGCGCGCCGCCCCGCCTCCCGGAACGCCGCCCTCCGCGCGGGGTCCGCCGCGAGCACCTCGCCGATCTTCGCCGCGAGGTCCCTCGGATCACCGCTCGCGTAGAGGAGCCCGGCCGGGAACTCCGTGAGCACCCGCCGCATCTCCGGCGCGTCCCCGGCCACCACCGGCGTCCCGGCGAGCATCGACTCGAACAGCTTGTTCGGCAGAGCGTACCGGTTCGAGACGTTCACGAGGAGGTTCGGGACGAGGGAGACGTCGGCATCGGCGATCCACGCCGGCACCTCCTCCGACGGGACGGGGTCGAGGAAGGCGGCGCACCCCTCGGTCCCCGCCGCCCGCGCGCGGCGCCGGAGGATCTCCTTTCCCCACCCCGGCCCGAGGAACGCGAGGACCACGTCGGAGGGCAGCAGGCGGAGGCAGTCCACGACGTCGTCGTGGCCCGCCCCGGAGCCGGGGAAGGTCCCCACGTAAAGGACCACCCGCCGGCCGGGTCCCGCCCCGACCGCGCGTCGCAGCCGCCCGTCGCCCGGCCCCGGAGGAGCGAAGGGCCGGCAGTTCGCCACCACGAGCGGCTTCGGGACCGCGTAGCGCCGCGCGATCTCCTCCGCGATGCCGTCGCTCACGGTCACGTGGCCCGCGAGTCCGCGCACGCCGCGGCGTTCGAGAGCCGTCCCCGCCGCTCGAAGCCACGCCGAGAGCAGCCGGAAGGCGGCGCGCGCCGGCGCCCCGCGCCCGGCCGGCCAGCCGGTGTCCACCTTCTCGACGTAAAGCTCGTGGTCGTCGTAGACCAGGGCCGCGCCCAGCCGCCGGGCCGCCCGCCGGGCCGGGCCCAGGGTGGTCAGGTCATGGGCGTGCACGACGTCGGCGGGGATCCGCTCCGCCTCGCGTCCGAGCGATGCCATGCGGTGGTACCAGAGCAGGATCGTGAGGAGCTGCCCCGGCCCCGCGAGCCTCGTCCAGGCCGGGAGCGAGACGCGTCGGACCCGCACCGCGCCGAGTGTCTCCCGAGGGGCGCTCCCCGGGCTCCGGACCGCCACCACGGTCACCGCGTGGCCCGCCGCCGCGAGGCTCGCACCCTCCTTGCGCACGCGGTTGTCCCGCGTGAAATCGTTGTCGAGGAGCATGGTGACGCGGCCCATCCCCGCCGATCATCGACCCCGGGCCGCCCATTGTCAAAGGGGGCACGCGGGTTTTCCCGTCACCAGAGCGCCCGGCGTGCGTCCTGTTCCATGTCCGGTCCGCCAGCAGCCCGTCGCCGAGAGGCCTTCGCGCGCATGAGGGCTTGCGCCGACGGGCTGCTGGCGAGTGGTCCACGTCTACCGGCCCGACCACCCGCGCGCGGCACTGACCCCCGTCGACACCCTCTCCGGCGGGGAGGTCCTCCCCGGCTTAGCCCTCCCGGTTTCCGATTTCCTCTGACGTCGGGCGGTCAGCGAGACTCCGCTCCGGCCGGGGCCTCCGCCGGTTCCTCCGCGGGGGCCGGGGTTTTCGCCGCGGGGACAGCGGTCACGCGGAAGAGGCGGTCCGGCTGGTGGTACTTCCGGAAGGCGTCGCGGACCTGCTCCGCGGTGTAGCCCTCGTAGTCCGCGAGCATCGTCTTGAGCCGCGCGACGTTCACCGCCCGCAGCGTCAGGTGCGACAGGATCGCCGACCAGTACCGGGGCTCCCGCAACTCCTTCCCCATCGTCTCCAGAATCTGCTTCTTCGCGTTCGCGAGTTCCAGACCGTCGGGCCCCTTCTCGGCGAACGCGGCGAAGATCGCCGCCATCTCGGCGACGACCTCGGGGGCTTTCGCGGGATCGCAGGGGGCGAGACCGGCGAAGATCCCGGTGCCGGGGAAGGCCGCTCCCGGCTGCAGCGCGGCCTGCGTCGCGTAGGCGAGGCCCATCTCCTCCCGGATCCGCTTCGCCATCCGGCTGTCGAGGATGTTCGAGGCCATGCGGAGCAGACGCACGTCATCGAGCGCCTTCGTGTCCGGCCCGAAGAAGCCGAACACCGCCATGCCCTGCGGAGAGACCGTGTCCACCGGGACGTGCCGGGCATGGGGTCCCGGGTCGCGCGCCACGGCCCGCAGCGCCGCGAGGTGGTCGGGTGCCCGCTTGCGTGCCGGCAGGCTCCCGAGGTACTTCGCCGCGAGCGTGAGCGCCTCGTCGCACCCGATCTCCCCCACCACGGCCACCTCGATGGTCGCCTCCCGGCAGAGACGGGTGAACCACGCCTGCGCCGGTTCGAGCGCGAGGCGGGAGGTCCGCTCGGCGGAGGGCGGCATGAGCCGTGGGTCGGTCCCGGCGACGATCTGCCGGAAGGCGTCCACGGCCCGCGCCTCCACCGACCGCTCCATCATCGTGAGCCGCGACAGGGTGGCCGCCCGCCAGGCTTCGAAGGACGGCGCTTCGAGGCGCCCGTCGGTCAGGAGAGCGTGGAGCAGGGCGAACCCCTGCGGCAGGTCCTTCGGCGAGCCGGCGAGCGTGACGGTGAGGACGTCCCCCTCGACCTCCGCGCCGAGCCGGATCCGCCGGCCCACGAGGAGGTCCCGGATCCGGGAAGAGTCGAGCCGCCCGGTAGCCGGCTCATGGAAGACACGCGCCGCCGCCTCGGTGATGCCGGCGTTCGACGCGTCCTCCTCGATCACACCGCCCGCGAGGCTCACCGTCACGAGCACGGTGTCACGGCGGTAGTCGAGGAACCGGTGGTGGACCTGGACGCCGTTCCCGAGCCAGACGCTCGAGAGTCCGAGGTCCTCGTCCCGCGCGGTCTCGACGACCTCACCGGGCTCCGGCTCCTTCGCGAGCAGGCCGATGCCCGACATCGCCTCGGAGAGCGGTTCGGTCTTCCGCGCCCGGGCGGCGCGCGCCGCCGCGAGGTACTCCTCCTCGGACGGGATCGCGAACCCTTCCCGCTCGGGCAGCACCAGCGTGAAGGCGAACGCATCGCCGGAGTAGAGAGCGCGGAAAGCCGCATCCAGCTCCTCCACCGAGACGGCGGGGAGCAGTTCCTTCGCGAGGGCGAGTTCCTGCTCCGGCGAGAGCAGCGATTCCCCGGAACCGACGGCACGCAGCGCCCGGAACATCAGCCCCCGGGCCTCCGTTGTCGACTCCGTGCTCACCGCGCGCTCCGCGCCGGCCAGGGCGTCGGCCCGCGCGAGTTCGAGCTCCCGCGCCGAGAACCCGTGTTCGAGAACGCGACTCACCTCCATCACGACCTCGTCGAGCATCCGGTTCCAGTTCGCCGGCTCCCCTTCGGCTCCCGCGCCGACGATCAGGGCTTCTCCGAAAAGACTCCCCATGTTCACCTGCGCCGACTGCCAGCTCGCCTCGCCCCGGCTCAGGCGCTCCGCGAGCCGGCGATCGGCGATCCACATCGCGAGGCCTTCCACGAGGTCCCTCCGGAAGCCGGCCACCGTCGTGGCGGGCGGACGGCCGGCGCGGATCGTGGTGAACCCTACCTCCGCGCTCGTCACCTCGGGGTCGGAGAGCACGATGGCTCGCGCGGAAGTGAGCGGCACCACGCCCGTGCCCGGGTACTCCCGCGAGGGGAGCTTCGCCCCACTGGTCCCGAACCACTTCGCGAGGCCCGGTTCCACCGCCTCCGGCTTCACGTCCCCGACGAGGATCACGGTCATCAGCTCCGGCCGGTACCAGGTCCGGTAGAACCGCTCGAACTCCTCGCGCGGGGCGCCGGAGATCACCTCCTCCGTGCCGATCGGCAGGCGCTCCGCGAAGCGCGACCCCGCGAAGAGCCGATCCATGACCCGCTCGCGAAGGCGCGCCTCCACGCCCTTGCGCATCCGCTTCTCCTCCAGGATGACGCCGCGCTCCTTCTCGATCTCCGCGGGGAGCAGGAGCTGCCGGAAGACGAAGTCCGAAAGCACCTTCATCCCCTCGTCGATCCGCTCCGGGGTCGTGTCGGGCAGGAAGAGCATGTAGGACGTCTGGTCGTAGCCGGTGAAGGCGTTCGCGCCGTCCCCGAAGACCATGCCGATGCTCTCGAAGTACGGGACGAGCGTCCCCGGCGCGAAGTGCTCCGTGCCGTTGAACGCCATGTGCTCCAGGAAGTGCGCGAGCCCGCGCTGCGCCTCGGTCTCGTTCAGGGAGCCGGCCCGCACGTGGACGATCATGGCGAGCTTGCCCGGAGGGGTCCCGTGCTCCCGAAGGAGGTAGCGGACCCCGTTCTCCAGCGTGCCGGAGAGGAAACCCGGGTCAGAGGGCAGCGGCCGGTCGGCCGGAGCGTCGGCGAGGGAAGAGGCCGGCGCGACCGCGACGGCGAGATACGCGATGAGACGAAGCGACTTCAGCATGGTTTCGACCTCGGGAGAGTGGGCGGGGTACCGGCCGCCTCGCGACCGGAACCCCGGCAGGATATCGTGGCCGGCGCCGCCCGGGCACTACTTCGGGGGCGGCGCGAGCGCCTCGTTCAGGAGTTTTACGAAGTCCGCCGGTGAGTTCCACCCGGAGATCTTCGTGAGGAGTTCGCCCTCCGGGCTCCAGACACCCATGGCCGGGATACCCCGCGCGCCGAGTTTCTCCTTCACGCGCGCGGTGTCGCCCCACGGATCCTGCTCCTCCACGATCTTCACCGGGATGAACTTCCCGTCGAGCAGTCCGGCGACCTCGCGGTCCGGGTAGGTGTAGTAGTCCATCCGGTAGCACCACACGCACCAGAACGCCAGCACGTCCACGAAGAGGGGTTTCCCCTCCTTCTTCGCGAGGGCCAGCCCCTCGTCGAAGGAGACGAACTTCCAGTCGATCGGCTTCTCCGTGAGGGGGCGCGTGGTGTCGAGACCCCTTCCCTTCACGAAGCCCTCGCGTTCCCGGTCGAAGATCGCGAACCAGAGCTTCTCCACGCGCACCCGCTGGGCGTGCAGATCGGCGGGTTCGGGCCCATCGGCCGGCCGGGCGGTGATCTTCACCGAATCCTCCGGACCGATCTCCGACCGCCAGATCGCCCCGTCGAGGAAGATGCCGCCGGAGAGAGCGGCGACGCCGAACTGGTTCGCGGGCCGGCCACGGGGCGCGCCGGTTTCGGAAAGGACCCAGCCGTCCTCATCCGAGCCGATCCGGCCGTCGAGGTCGCCGTCGAAGAAGCGCGCGTCGTACTCCTTCTCCCCCGCCTTGATCCGCGCCTCGTGGTACCAGAGCGCGATGGACTGCCCCACGAGGGGCCGCTCTCCGCCCTCGGCGTACACGAACACGATCCCGAACGACCGTCCGCCGGACGAGAGGACGAGGCCCTGCGTCACGACGCCCTGGGTCATCGGGCCCTGGGCGGAGAGTTCCACGGAGTGCTGCTCGCCCTCGCCGAAGCTCCCGTTCCCGTCGGAGTCGAGGAGCAGCACGTCGCGCGCGGCGGCCTCCGGCCCCTTCGCGAGCACCAGCGAGACCGTCCGTCCGAGCATGTCGAACGAACCGTACTTCGGATCGGCCAGCCCTTCGGGCAGTTCGCCTGCCCCCTCGGGCTTCTCGCCGTCGAAGCGTATCTCGCGGCGGACGGGCTCGAAGGGAGGAGGGTTCTCGCGGTCCTTCGGGTCGAAGGACTTCCAGGCGCCGGTGGCGGCGTACTCCTTCGACTCGACCTGTTCCTCCGCCACCGCGAAGGAGGCGAAGAGGGCCAGGGCGAGCAGTGCGACGGGGATGCGAATCATGCGGACCTCCGGGATAGAGGGGGTTTCCGACGCTACCCGATCGGCGCCCCCCACCCAAGGATCGGGACCGGAGGAGTCCCTCTGAGAGGACGCGCAGACCAGGTCCCCCCCGAAAAGCCGTGCGGGTCACGGATGTTCCCCACAATTCAGAGCCTGGGAATGAGGCGGCGAAGCCGAGTTACTCCCAGGCTCCAGGACGCTGCCTCCGCGCGGCCCCGGTCCGGCCGCCGTCGAGGCTGGCCGCCAGTCGCCGACGGGCCTCCGCGCGCCTGAGGGCTTACGCCGACGGGCTGCGGGCGGGCTTGCGCCCCGCCGGGTGAGGATTGACCCCGCCCCGGAGTTCGCCTACCCTTCTCCCGATGAACGATCAACAGCCCGGTGGCCTCCTCGAGCGCCGCTACCCCGAACTGCTCACCGGGGTCGTCATCGTGGCGATGGCCCTGGCGATGGGCACGTGGTTCGACCTCCGGGCCGCAGACCCCATGTTCGACGAGCCGATCCTCGACGCGCGCATCTACCTCGACTGGTCGCGCGAGATCGCCGGGGGCGACCTGCTCGGGGAACGGGTCTTCTTCCTGAACCCGCTCTATGCCTATGTGCTCGCCCCGGTCGTGGGCCTCGCGGGGCCCTCGAGTGACCTTCTCGCCATCCGCACCCTCCAGGTCATCCTTGGCGCCCTTTCGGCGATGCTCGTGGCCGGCACGGCGCGGCGCCTCGCCGGACCCGGCACCGGGCTCCTCGCCGGACTTCTCACCGCCGCCTGGCCGCTGCTCCTCTACTACGAGCAGCGCGTCATGAGCGTGACTCTCGCGGTGTTCCTCAACGCGCTCGCCCTGCGCCTTCTCGTGCGGTTCGCCGACCGCCCCGGCATCCGGGCCGCGTTCCTCGCCGGCCTCCCGATCGGCCTGTCGATCCTGACACGGCCGAACGTCGCCCTCTTCCTGGTGCTCCTGCCGCTCTGGTTCCTCTCCGCGGCCCGACCGGGACGGCGCGTGCGGTCCGCCCTCGCGTGGTCGGTC
>JALOQY010000393.1 GCA_025459285.1 Planctomycetota bacterium
CTGCTCGGCGATTCCCTCGGCACTCTTCGAGGCCGAACTCTTCGGCCACGATATCGGCGCCTTCACTGGCGCGGGGAAGGCGTCCGTCGGGAAGGTACGACTCGCAGAGGGCGGAACCCTCTTCTTGAACGAGATAGGTGAGGTTCCGAGCGTCCTCCAGGCGAAGCTCCTCCACCTTCTGGACGGACACGAAGTCTACCCCGTCGGAGGAAGCACGCCTTACCGGCTCCATGCCCGCGTCATCGCCGCCACGAACCAGCTCCTTTCGGCCGACGTTCTGCCGAGTGGCTTCCGGAGAGACCTCTTCTACCGACTCTCTGGAGGAACTCCGTTCCATCTCGTGATCCCGCCTCTTCGAAACCGCCCCAGCGACATCCTGCTGCTCGCGAACCACTTTCTCGCGACCGAGATCCAACCCGGCCAACGAAGCCCGAAGCTCGATGTCGAGGCGAGTGCCAGGCTCATGTCCTACTCCTGGCCGGGGAACGTGAGGGAGTTGCGCAAGACGGTCCTTGCCGCCCTTGCGCTTGCGCGGCAAGCCGGTTCGAGCCAACTGGAGATCAGATTTCCGGGCTCTTCAAGCCTCGGGCCGGCAAGCGGAGGATACGCGTCTCCGGGGAACGGCATGACGCCGTTCGAACACGAGATCCTCGGCATACTGTCTCGGACGGGTCCGATGTCCAGAGCGAAGATCGCAGTGAAGCTGGGATGTTGCGAATCAACCATGCGCAAGGTGGTGAAGACACTTCTCGGGGCAGGGATCGTTGAGGCCGTCGGTGCCGGTAGAGCAAGTCGAATCCGAGTGCGAGCTGCCCCGGAGGCGCTGGGGAGGGAATCTGCGATGTCGATACGGTGATCAAACCCGTGTTCCGTGGGGCGATCCACGGCCTTCCTGCTTCTGAGCGCGCGAGCACGAAGACGCGACCCTGATCGGAACGAGGATTGCTCTTCGTGCCGGAGGCGCGGGACGGACCGGAACTGAGTTCGGGCGAGGTGCCCCTCCCGTCCCGGGCACGACTCCAACGCAGAAGGAGGAAGTGATGAGGCGGATGACCCAGTTGGCACTCGTCGCGGGGACGGTCCTCGTGATCTACGGCGTCGGTGCGGTCCTGGCCTCCACGGCGGATTGCCAGTATGTCGTGTACTACCAGAACCGGCCGCACACTCCGGGCCCGGGTTTCACACGTGTCTTCATCCCGAACCCGAAGCCCTTCCCGTGCAAAGTGGCGAATTGTGACGACCCGGGAATGCCCTGCATCCACGTGCACCAGCATGTCGGCTACCCGGGCGGAGGTAGCCAGGACGTGGACTTCTGCAGGTGTCTGGACGGGAGCGGCCCGACGTGCATGGGCGAGTTGGTCCGAACGGACGATGGTGTCGGCGGAACCAGCACGGTGTTCCAGTGCGAGGGAACCTGCGCCGGCGGGCTGTTCTGCCAGTTCGACCTGAGCGGAGGTCCGGCAGAACCGCCGTTCGAGACCTGGTTCGAGGGCTGGTGCAAGTGCCTTTGAAGATCCACCTGCCACCGTCTGGTATGGGGTTCGCGCTGCTCGCCTTTCGGCGGGCAGCGCAGATTCTCACCGGGCTGTTCTGGCTTGGGGCATCTGTCCTCAAGAGCATCCATGGAGGACCGGGTCCAGATTCCGCCTGGAGTATCGCTCTTCACACCGCGGCGGTGGCGCTTGAGGCAGCGCTCGGCCTGAGCCTGCTCTTCGACCTGCGCCCATTCGCCGTGCGGCTCGCAATCCTCTGGCCACTGGCTCTATTCGTCTACGCCTTCGTAGCGGAACAGGTGACCCCCGCGGGCGAGTGCGGGTGCCTGGGAGCTGGCCGTGTGGAATTTGGTTGGCGGTGCGTGCTCCTTGGCACGCTACTTCTTCTCGCGGCGGCTGCGGCGAGGCCGGCAGGGCGTCCCATCGAGGCGGGAGGGGCAACGTGAAGCCAGGAACCAGACAAAAGGTGTTCGTGGTCATGATGGTCGCGCTGGCCTTGGGCGGACTGGCCCTCGTTCTCTCCGTCATGGGGAAGGAGGAACCGTCTATCTCCAACCCCCGCCTCTTGCCGGCAGAGGAGCCCCTCTCCTCCCGCTCCATCGTCCATCCGCCCCCGGATCCCGCACCCTCGACCGAAGTGCCGCCCTCGGGCGAAGAGAGATCGTGCGAGGGCCTCGTTCTGACGTCCGGCGAAGGCGCACCCGTTCCCGGTGTGCGGGTGGTTCTTCGTTCCGGATCCCCGGGCGAGCAGGGCATCTCGGTCACGAGCGATCCGGAAGGACGGTTCCGCATCGGCCTCCCGGCGTCCATTCCGACTCCACGGCTCCTCTTTCTCCACGACCGCTTCGCCCCTCTAGAGCTTCCGGCGGACTTCACGAGAGAGATGCGCGTGGAGCTGTCCGAGGGCATGCTCGTGGAAGGCACGGTGCTCGTCTTCGGCGAGGAGACTCCTCTTGCGGACGCACAGGTGATCGTCCGGGGCGCCTGCACGGCGAGCGGACGCCTGCTTCCGATGCTGGCCCGAACAGACAAAAAGGCACCTGGAGCGACCGGCTTCGTGAACTGGAGGGAAGCCCGCACGGACGTCAACGGCCGGTTCGTGGTGGAGGGGATCGCCGGTGGGAGGTTCTACGTCAGCGCCGGGAAGAGTGGCTACGCGGAGATCATCGCCGAGAAGGCCCTCCAGCCACTTGACATCCACTCCGGGCCGCTCGTCATCCACCTCTCGCCGGCCTGGACCTACGCGATCAAGGTCGTCGATTCGGAGTCGGGCAAGCCCGTGGAGGGGCTGGCGGTGCGGGAGGTCAGCCGGTCCACCGATCACTTCGGCAGGGCACCTCTCGAAGAGGGTCGCGACTTCGTCCTGTCCTCAGAATCCGGGCTCTACGTCGCCCGTCCCTTCAGGATCACTGGAGACCTCAGGGAGGGAGACCGCTTCTCAATCACCATCGCGAGCGACGGCTACCGGACACGGTCGGTCGATGTGATTCCCGTTCCCTATGCCGAGGGTGACATTCGGAGTCCCCAGGTCGTAGAGATGAATCCGCTCGAGGCCGGCCTCGGCGGCATACGCATCCTCTTCCTCGGGCTGCCATCCGATTTCCGGGAGCCCCTGCCTCTGCATGTCGAGCTCGCGCAGTTCGACGACGAGGGGATCCCGTTCGTGGAGAAGCACGCATCGCGGGTCGAGGGAGCCAGGCTCACCCTCGGCGCCATCGCCGGGAAGCACCGCATCCGCGTCTGGCCGTACTCGCTCGGGGGACCACTGCAATGGGACGTCGAGGTCAGCGAGGACCGCATCGCGGAAATCGAAGTGCGGCTCGACAGCTGTGTGCTCGATGTGCGCGCTGTGACCGAGGAGGGTGACGCCATCGATGGCATCGAGTTCTACCTGGAGTCCGACTCCGAGCCCGGACTCCAGGTCTGCGTCTCGCGCGCCCTCCGCGACGGTGACGTGTACCGACTCCTCCTGCCGGCGGGAACAGCGCGCCTCGTAGTTCGGAGAGATGGATGTGTCCCCGAGTCCCTCACTCCGAACCTGGTTTCGAACCGGGTGAATCGAATTGACCTGACGATGCGCCGGGCTCCCTGAACCCCGGCCCTGCCGCCCGTCGCCAGCAGTCGCCCCCGGTCTGCGATCGGCGAACGCCGGCATCGGGCCCTCGGGGTCCTACCGGATCGACTGGGCCTCCAGCAGGACGAAGGCGGCCTGGGCGAAGGACGTGGGGCAGAGGGGGAAGCAGGCCTTGCAGGGGGGGCATTCGGTCAGGGCGATCTCGGGGAGGAAGGCGATCTCGCGGTGGATGCCGCGGTCGATGAAGCCGACGGCGTGCTTGCCCACGACCTCCGCGCAATAGCGGACGCACAGGCCGCAGTGGATGCAGAAGGAGGTCTCGGCGGGGAAGCGGTCGCGCTTGGCGCCGTACTCCTTCGCGAGGTCCTTGAGCACGGGCGAGTCCGGCGCGTGGGCCAGCAGGAGTTCGAGGATCGTCTTCCGGATGCGGTCGATCTTCTCCGAGCGGGTCTTCACCACGAGCCCCGGCTCGGCGGGGTAGACGCAGGAGACCACGAGGCGGGACCAGTTCTTCACCGTCACCTCGACGATGCAGAGCCGGCAGCCGCCGTGGGGCTCGAGCTTCTCGTGAAAGCAGAGCGTCGGGATCGCGATCCCGGCGGATCGCGGACTCACTCATCCTCCGCCCCCTTCCCTGCCACGGCGCGCGCCGATTCCGGCACCGGCTCCGGCACCGCTTCCCCGGAGAGCTTCCGCACCGCCCCGTACCGCGGCGGGCAGACCTCGAAGCAGACCCCGCAGCGGTCGCACTTCCCCTGGTCGATCACGTGGATCCGCTTCTTGCCCCCCTCGATCCCATGTGACGGG
>JALOQY010000394.1 GCA_025459285.1 Planctomycetota bacterium
CCCCGTCTCCACGAAGAGGACGGTGGTGCCGCAGGGAAGATCCCCGAGGCTGAACCCGCCCCCGGCGTCGGTCAGCGCCCCCCGGCTACCGACCTCGACGTTGTGATTCGCCGCGGGTTCCCCGGTCGGCAGGAGGACGCGCCCCCGCACCGTCCGCCCCCTCCCGAGCGTGATCCGGACGGGATTCCGGCTGGGGGGCAACGTGAATTCCTGCTCCAGAACCGGGTTGCCCTGGACATCGACTCGGAGCACCACGCGGAGGCCGGGGTCCGCCGGCAGGGGGGAGAAGGAGGCCGTTCCCCCGCCATCGGTCTTCGCGGCAAGGGGGAGGGCGAACGGACTGTCGATCCCATCCCCCACCCTGAGACCCCGGACTTCGGCGAGCACGGGAACCCTCGACACCGGCCGCCCCGTCCAGTCCCGGATCTCGACCCGGAGCACGACCGCCGGGAGCAGGGTGACGTCGCCCAGCGGGACTTCGCCCTCTCCGAGGGGAAAGGCCCCGGTGATGGCGACGCCGCAGTCGGATTCGGCCCGCAGGTGGAACCAGCCAGGAGACTCGTCCCGCGCCACGGGCGGCTCGAAGCGAAACGTACCGTCCGGGGCGGAGACACCCGCCTTCCGCGGCTCCCCGGGCCATCCGACGCTCTGCGGCAGCAGGTCGATCCGGGCACCGCCGACCGGGTGACCCGCCGCATCCGTGAGCCGGCCCGTCACGATGGTCAGCGCGGCGAGAAGGAACCCCGCGAGTGTGCCCATGTCCCTTCCAACGGACCACGGAGCCGGGGGTTCAACCCGGCGGCGGCTCGGTCCCGTTTCTAGGCTCGAGCCGGGCCGGTCCGTAGGCTCTTCCACCCGGAATGAAAGTCGTCGAGCACCTCGCGCGGGCCACGCGGCCCCTCCTGAGCTTCGAGATCATCCCTCCGCTCCGCGGCGGGAACGCGCGGGAGCTCCTCGACCTCATCGAGGCCGTCCTCCCCTTCGAGCCCCCCTACATCGACGTGACGAGCCACAAGGCCGAGGCCGAGTACGTCGAGGAACCCGACGGCACCTTCCGCCGCAAGGTGAAGCGCAAGCGCCCGGGGACGCTCGGCATCTGCGCCCTGATCCAGCACAAGTACAAGGTCGACGCGGTGCCCCACCTCCTCTGCCACGGCTTCACGCGGGAGGAGACCGAGGACTACCTCATCGAGCTCATGTACCTCGGCATCCACAACGTGCTGGCCATCCGCGGCGACCGCAACGGCCACCCGAAGCCGAAGGCCCCCCACCGGACGCGGAACGACACGGCCGCCGACCTCGTCCGGCAGGTGAGGGCGATGAACGCCGGGCGGTACCTGGAGGAGGGCCTCGAGGACGCCGAACCCTCGGACTTCTGCGTCGGGGTGGGCGGCTATCCGGAGAAGCACTACGAGGCGCCGAACCTCGCGGCGGACGTCCGCTGGCTCAAGGCGAAGGTCGACGCCGGCGCGGACTACGTCGTCACCCAGATGTTCTTCGACAACCGGCACTGGTTCCACTACGTCGAGGAGTGCCGCGCGGCGGGCATCACCATCCCGATCATCCCCGGCATCAAGGTCCTCACCTCGAAGTCCCAGCTCCGGTCGATCCCGCGGAACTTCCACGTGGAGATCCCCTCCGCCCTCGCCGACGAGGTCGAGGCCGCGGACGACGCCCACACGACGGAGATCGGCGTGGAGTGGGCGGCGAAGCAGGTGCGGGAACTCCTCGACCGGGGCGCCCCCGCCGTCCACTTCTACATCATGCAGGACGCCACCCCGATCCAGAGCCTGATCCGCCAGCTCTGATTGCCTCCGATACCAGCTTGACGGCCGCGGTGTATGGCCGTATAATCCACAGTATGCCCATACCTGTGATCAAGGGAACCTACTCGCTCGACGTGGAAACGGTCCGCGAACTCGACGCGATGGCCCGGCGCTGGAACGTCTCCAAGTCGGAGGCCTTGCGGCGGGCGATCCGGGAAGCCGCCGCACGCGAGGCCTCCGGGAAGAACGACGCCCTGGCCGCCCTCGACGAGATCCAGCGCGACCTTCGCCTCACGCCGGCGCGGGCGGCCGGGTGGACGAAGAGGGCGCGCTCGGAACGCCGCGCCTCCTCCCGCCGCGCGGAAGGCGGCGGGCGATGATCCACCTCGACACGTGCGCCCTCATCCGGGCGCTCGTCCCGGACACGCCCGAGGACCGGAAGGTGCGGGCCTGGCTCCGGGCCGGCGAGCGACTCGTCATGAGCGTGGTCGCATGGACGGAGTTCCTCGCGGGACCGGTGACCGAGCCGCAGGGGGCGCTCGCGGCCCGGGTCATCGTCGCGCGCGAGCCGTTCACGGAAGAGGATGCGCGGCGGGCGGCGAGGCTCTTCGACGCGACCGGGCGGCAGCGCGGTTCGCTCCTCGACTGCATGATCGCGGCGACGGCGATCCGATGCGAGGCGCCGCTCTCGACCGCGAACCGGGCCGATTTCACGCGGTTCACCGACCACGGGCTCGCGCTCGCGGAGTGAGGGCGGGGCGGGTAGGATGGCGGGGAACGGAGGGCCTTCCATGCGCCGGACCCGCGTTTCCGCGCTCCTTGCCGTCCTCGCCCTCGGATCCGGGCTCGCCATCGCCCCGCCGGGCTCCGGCGCCGACCCCGCCGCCGGGCCGGAGACGATCACCGTCACGAAGTGGCTGGCCCTCGACCCTCCGGACCGCGGCGCGCGCCGGCCCTTCAACCCGGGCGCGTTCTTCCTCCGCTACCTCCTCGACCGCGAGGCGCCGCCGCCCGTGGAGGGCGAGGGCGTCACCGGAACACAGGGCGGGAAAGCGTGGCGCGCGGTGACGGCGAAGGAGGATGGCACCGTGGAGGACGCGAGCGGCGCGTACTTCCACGCCGAGGTCGAGCGGTCCGCCGGCGAGCCGGCGACGGTCTTCCTCGCCACCCTCTCCGGCGCCTCGGCGCTCTACGTGAACGGCGCGGGCTTCATCGGCGACGTCTACCGCGGTGGCTACGGCCCGGTCCCGGTGGCGCTCGCGCCGGGGCGAAACCGCCTCTTCGTGATCGGCCCGCGCGGCCCGTGGCGGCTCACGCTCACGGCCGTGCCGGAGGGGAAGCCGTTCCTCCTCCGACCCGAGGACGCCACGCTGCCGGACTTCGTGGAGGGGGGTCTTGCCGAGGGTGATGTGGGCTTCCGCGTGGTCTGCGCGTCCGAGCGCTGGCCGGATGAGGCGGAGTGGGATCACCCGGTCGTCGACAAGCCCTTCATCTTCTCCTACGGCTCGCCGTCCGCGTGGTGGCCCCCTCCTCCGCTCGGCGTCCGGAAGTACGCGAACCGCATCACATCGAGCGTCCTGAAACCGGAGGTCGGCCCCCTCGAGTTCCAGGTCCGCCTCGGCCCCGACGGTCCACCCACCGGGTTCCGGATCGAGGTCCGGAGGGCCCGTGAGGCCCGGCGCGTGACCTACGTGTCCGACATCGACGGCGCTGCCCAGTACTTCGGTTTCCTGCCGCCCGCGGCGGGCTACCACGAGATTTCCACCCTGCTCTCCCTCCATGGCGCCGGCGTCGAGGCGCTCGGGCAGGCGCGGTCCTACTCGCCGCGGCCCGACTTCCGGGTGGTGGCCCCCACGAATCGGAGGCCCTTCGGCTTCGACTGGCAGGACCAGGGCCGGACCGATGCCCTCGAGGCGCTCTGGACGGCCGTGGGCATCTTCGAGGCCGACCCGACGCGGACTTTCCTTACCGGCCACTCCATGGGCGGCCACGGGGCGTGGCACCTCGCGGCCAACGACCCCGACCGCTTCGCCGCCGTGGCGCCGAGCGCGGGCTGGTGCTCCTTCGACACCTACGCCGGGGGGCCCCGGCCGCGGGGGCCGCTCGCCGTGTGGTGGGACGGCTGCGACGGGGGCTCGCGCACCGAGGATCTCGTCTCGAACCTGGCGCAACTTCCCCTCTTCATCGTCCACGGGAAAGCCGACGACAACGTCCCGTTCCCGGAGGCCGAGGGGATGCTCCGGCGGCTCACGGAGGCCGGCGCGAAGCCCGGCACCCTCTTCGTCGACGGCGCCGGCCACTGGTGGGACGGGGACGCCGCTCCGGGCGCCGACTGCGTCGACCATCCCGAGATCTTCACCTTCTTCCGCGGGACCCCCACCCCCGTGGAGCC
>JALOQY010000395.1 GCA_025459285.1 Planctomycetota bacterium
ACCTCTCCGGCCGCGCCGGGGCCGACAACGAGGCCGCGCGGGATTTCTGCTCACGCTCCGAGCCGGCCGGGGCTCCGCGCCTCATGCCCGCGAGGCCGGGCGCCGGGCGCGTCAAAATGGTGATCCGGGGCCTGGCCCCAGGTGCGTCAGAAGCGGGCTTCGAGGGTCAGGGAGAGGTTGCGGCCGGGCTCGTTCAGGCCGGAGCCGTGGATCCGGTACGTTTCGTTCAGGACATTCTCCAGGGCCAGGGAGAGCGTGACGCCGGACAGCGCCTCGCACGAGATGCGCAGATCGAGCACGCCCCAACTCGGCGTGCCGTGCGGCGGGATCCGCTCGGTGTCGGCCCGGTCCCCGGGGGAGAGCCGTCCGGCATGGCCGGCGAACCGCGCCCGGACGTCGAGGAGCAGCCCCGCGACCGGTTCGCATCGGAGCCCCGCGCGCCCCATGAGCGGCGGGAGCCGGTCGATGTAGTCCCGGTTCTTCCGGCTGTCGGCGCTCGCGTAGCTGTCGATCTTCCCGTAGAAGTACGCACCTCCCGCGTAGGCTGTGAAGCCGGCCCCCAGGTCCACCTCGCCGGACGCCTCGATCCCCCGGAGGGCGCCGTCCCCGCAGTTCGACTTCTCGACCATCACGTCCCCGTCGATCGTCCGGTCCGTGGGCCGGCGCTGGATGAAGTCGCGGAGCAGAGTGTGGAAGACGACGACCTCGCCTTGGACCGGACCGGCCCGGGTTCTCGCGCCGGCCTCGAACGCCAGGGCGTGCTCGGGATCGAGGTCTGTGTTCGGGACCTCGATCTCGTTCGTCCGCGCCACGTCCAGGCGCGTCAGGTCCGAGAGGTTCGGAGCCCGGAACCCCTGTGAGACCCCGGCCCAGAGGCTCGTCTCCTCCGCCGCGAGCCACGACAGGCGGGCCGAAAGGGCGGGCGACGACCACTGGTCGGAGAGGTGCGTCCGCCCGCCGGTCTCGGCGTCCTGGACCCGTCCGGCCCGGGCCCGGGCGAGCGTTCCGCGAAGCCCCACCGTCGCGGTGACATCCGCCCCGAGGTCGATCTCGTCCTGCACGAAGACCCCGGCGAGGTCGTAGGCCGCGTCGTCGGCCACCGGGCCCTGGACTCCCCGCGAGGTCAGTTCGCCCGTCGCACTGTAACTGCGCGCGAAGGAGTCCACGAAGTCGTGATACCAGTCGAGTCCGTACGTCAGGGTCCCGATCGCCGACCGCGAAACGACCGTGGCATCGAGGCCGAGCGTGTCCACCGTGAACCCCTGGCGGTCGCTGCGGCGGTCCTTGCGCACGCGGAAGCGCAGTTCGCGCTGGCGCTGGCAGGACGCCGTGACGCGCATCTCTTTCGCGAATCCCATCGGCTCCAGGGTTTCCATGCGCACATAGCCGAGGCCGCGCATCTGGTCGTACTCGTGGGCCCGGTCGGAGCCCACGGTGGTCCCATCGAACGGCACGGCGTGCATCGTCCGGTGGGTGCGGGGGACGCCGTCCTGGCTCACCCGGGCGAAGCCGAACGTGAACCGCAGGCCGGCGCCCGTGTCGTGGAGAATGCGTGCGTCCATGTCCCACTCGTCGTAGCCCGTGTACGGGAGGCGGCCCTTTCCGTCGCGCAGGTCGTGGAAGGACTTCCGGGCGGCGCCGAGGAGGAACGCGAAGGCCCCGTCAAGGGAGCCCTCGGCCTCGAGCCTCGCCGTGCCGCCGCCTTCCGCGGTGGAGACACGCTGGTAGAGGCGGGCACCGAGGCGGTCGGCCTCCCGGTCGAGGAGCGGCAGACGGGGCAGGGCGTTCAGCACCCCGCCCAGCGCGTCGGAGCCGTACAGGACCGATGCCGGCCCTCCCACCATCTCCAGTGACCCGAGCGAGAGATGGTCGATGGTCGCGAAGTACTGGTTGGGGCCGTCGCGGAACACGGAGTTATTCAGTCGGATTCCATCCACGAGCAGAAGGGTCCGGAATCCGGTGAGGCCACGGAGGAATGGGGAGCCCTGACCATGGCCGGTCTTCTGGGGCAGGACGCCGGAGAGTTCGGCGGCGGCCTCCGTGAGGCTCCGCGGGGCGAGGGGACCGGAGAGGGACTCTCCGGGGACGACCCCGACACCGAAGGGGAGCGCGAGAGTCGGGGACGCCTTCCGGCCGGGCGTCACGACCACCTCGTCGATCCGTGCCGGTGACTCGTCGTTCGCCCGGGCTGCCGCGCCCGGGAACAGGAGGAGGAGCATCGTGCCGAGGAATGCTCGCGCGTGCATCATGCCCGGAGAAAACGCTGAGTCGACCGGCCTGTCACGTGCGGAAGGGGGAGTGTACAGAAAGTGTGCTGTCGCGGACGCCGTGCGTCACAGGAAGAAGCAGAGCCGGTGGCACTCCTCGCTGTCCACCACCACCTCCAGCACCTGCCGTCCGCCGGCCACCTGCCGGGCGCTGAACAGCCCGCGCCGGGAGAGCGACACGCTGGTGAGTTCGGACCCGGGACTCGCGAGCCAGACCTGGAGTCGCGAGGGGGTGATCGTCCGTCCGCCTTCGTCCCGGACGACCCCGGCGATGGACGCGGAGCGCCGGAGCTCGTCGGTCCGAACCCTCACCTCCACCTCGTACCGGCCCGCGTCGAAGGAGAGGTGCCGCGTGGAGAGACCGGGACTCTCCTGGTCCGGGTTGACCTCCGGGAGGGCGCGTGCTTGTCTCGCGAGATCGACCTCGTGCACCATGACTCGCTCCTCCTCCGTCCGGCGACGACATGCGGCCGGAGGCGCGAGGCCCCCGCCACTCCGAGCCCTGTCCGCCAGATGGCGGACGCACCGCAAGGAGACTCAACCACTCGAATCCGCTCCTGACAAGGGCAATCCCGGGCGTCTCGCCCCGAGGGCCGTCAATTGCCGATCGGCTCGATCCGGGTTTGCCCCCCACATGTGGTAGCCCGCTTCCACCACGGTAGTCCCTCGCTCCGCACGGGCGATTTCACGCGACGCCCGCCGCTCCCGATCGCATAATCCCGGCATGCGGACCATCACTCTGGGGCGCTTCGGGGACTTCGACGCGCTGTCGTTCGCGGATCGGCCCGACCCGGGGCCGGCGCAGGGAGAGGTCGCGGTCGCGGTGAAGGCTTGCGCGCTCAACCACCTCGACCTCCGCGTGCGCCGCGGGGAGTTCCCCTGGCTCGCGCTTCCCCTCGTGCCGGGGACGGACGTCGCCGGCGTGGTCGAGGAGACCGGCGAGAAGGTGGTCATCTACCCGGTGCTCTCCTGCGGAGCCTGCCGTCACTGCGCGGAGGGCCGGGAGAACCTCTGCCGCGAGGTCCGCATCCTCGGCGTGCACCGTGACGGGGGTCTCTCGGAGCGGGTCTCCATCCCGCGGCGGAACGCGATTCCGGTCCCCGACACGTTCGACCTGACGGAGTGGTCGTCGGTGCCGGTCACGTTCCTGACCGCATGGCACGCCCTCGTGGGACGGGCGAACCTCCGGGTCGGCGAGAAGATCCTCGTGCATTCCGCGAGTTCCGGCCTCGGCGTGGCGGCCGTGGAGATCGCGAGCGCCGGAGGTGCCACGGTGATCGCCACCGCGTCGAGCGACGAGAAACTCGCGCGCCTTTCGGAACTGGGGGCCCACCACACGATCAACTACCGGCAGACCGACTTCGCCGAGGCGGTGCGGGAGATCACGAAGGGGGAGGGTGTCGACGTGGTGATCGACCACCTCGGAGGCGCGACGCTCACCGAGAGCATCTCCTGTCTCACGCGCGGTGGGCGGCTCGTCTGCTGCGGCGAGACGGAGAGTCCGAGCGCCACCATCGCCCTCCGGCCGCTCTTCAACCGGGAGCGGACGATCATGGGTGCCACGCTCGGCACGCGGAAGGAGTTCCTCGACGTCCTCGCACTCCTCGGCCAGAAGACGCTGAAGCCGGTGGTGGATGCGACCTTCCCGCTGGAGCGGGCGGCCGACGCCCACCGCTACCTCGAGGGCCGCCACGCCTTCGGCAAGGTGGTCGTGACGCTCTAACAGCCTGTCGGGGTAAAGGGTCGCATTGCTGAGAACGTCCCCGGCCCCGACGGGCTGCTAGCTATCAACGGCTTGAAACGGCTTTGATCTCGGATCGAAGGGTTTTCAGAACTCGCGGGTCGCCGTCTGGTTTCGGATGAGTGCGAAGCCTGTTCGGAGGCA
>JALOQY010000396.1 GCA_025459285.1 Planctomycetota bacterium
GGGGCCGCAGGCTCCCGACGCGGGGGAGGATCTGCCTCCCCCGCTTGATCGACAGCGCGGGCGCGCCCGTCACCTTGGGCTGCGGGCGTGCCCGCGCTGCGACCCCTTGCCCTGACGGGCTGCCAGCCCGGGCGATCCGCTCGCGGGCACATTCCGGTGTCGGTCGAAAAGCCGATGGTCTTCCGGCGGGCGACGTTCAGGACGGGGCCGGATCCGGCCGAAGAGGAACACGGTGATACCGGCGGCCGTACAATCAGGTTCCGTGATCCGACTCTCCCTCCGCCAGGGCCGCCTCGTGACGACCTTCGCCCTCGAAGGCGAGAAGGTCTTCATCGGTCGGCTGCCCGGGAATGACGTCCGCGTCGAGGACGACTCCGTCTCCCGCAAGCACTGCCTCATCCGGAAGACGGCGGAGGGGGGGCTCGAGGTCCTCGACCTGAACAGCCGCCATGGCACCCTCGTCAATGGGAAGTCGGTAGACCGCTCGCCGCTCGTGGAGGGCGACGAGATCGCCCTGGGCGAAGCCCGGGTGCTGGTGGGCTACCCGGGGGGGAAAGCCGCGGCGCCCGCGACCGCGGCCCCGGCCCCGGCGGCGGACGCGGTCCCCGCCCGTGTCGGGAAGGAGTTGCTCTCCGGCAGCCTCGGCCTCTCCTTCTCGGAGCAGATCTACCGGGAGATCCGGCGCTCGCCCTGCTGGGCCGCCTCGCTCTTCGCCCATGCAGCCGTACTCTACCTCCTGTCGTTCCTCGTTCATGCGTTGCCGGTCCCGGCGAGCCCCCTCGGCACCGTGGACGGCAGCCTCGACGGCGACCTGTCGGGCCTCCTCGAGGAGCTGTCCGCTCCGGCGGAGGCCCTGCCCATGCCGGAAGACGACCTGTCGCCCCCGTCCCCGCTCGCCAACGAGGCGTTCGTGGATCCCCCGGACGACGCGCCGGTCTTCGAGGACGCGGGCGCCGAGGAGCTGCTGGCGACGGGACCGGCCATCATGGGCGACGCCGGCCGGGACCCCGCACCCGAGGCCGCGGGGACGGTGGACGTCCCCGATCGGGCCTTCGAACGCTCGAAGGCGGACGACGCCAACCGGGAGGCCGTGGCCCTCCTGTCGCGCGCCCTTTCCGGACGAGGCGGCGGTGGCTCACTCGGACTGCTCCGGTCGCTCGCCCCGGAGGAGCTGCTGGTCGTGGAGGGCGCCTATGACCGCGTGGAGGACGTCCTCGACCTCCTCGGCCTGCGCTACGAGACCGTCGCCGTCCGCCAGCTCGAACGCCTCTCGTTCCGGGGCCGCAAGGCGATTTTCGTGAACTGCTCGAACGAAGTCCCGTCCCCGAAGGCGAACGAGAAGCTCCGGAGCTACGTGGAGGGCGGCGGCTATCTCCTGGGGACGGACTGGGCCGTGGAGAACGTGATGCGACGGGCCTTCCCGGAGTTCATCGCCCCTCTGGAGCGGAAGGGACGGAACTCGATCACCCGGGACGAGACGATCTCGATCCACGCCTGCAAGGAGGCCCGCGGGCATTTCCTCGTGGAAGGCACGGCGCTCGACCGGCGCGATGCCCGGTGGTGGCTGGAGGAGTCCTCCTACCCCTTCCGGATCCTCGACCAGAAACACGTGACCCGGCTCATCGAGTCGGAGGACCTCCGGGAGAAGTACGGCTCGTCGGAAGTGGCCGCCACGTTCCGCTGCGGGGGCGGCCGCGTGCTCCACATGCTCGGCCACTTCTACCAGAAGGAGGGGAACCTGAAGGGGACGTTCTCCGCGCAGCGCCTCGTCGCCAACTTCCTGTTGTCGGCTGTCCGGGGACGCTGACCGCCCGTCGGGGTAAAGGGTCGCAGCGCAGAGATCGTCCTTGGCCCCGACGGGCTGCTGCTTCACTCCGGCGGCCGGCCGGGCCGGCGGAGGAGCTTGCTGGTCGCCACGAGGAGGCCGATCGTGAGCCAGAAGCCGATCACGATGCCGTGGAGGAGGAGGTTCTCGCGGCTCGCGATCCGCGTGTGGGCGTGGATCCCGGGGAAGACGAGGCCGAGCAGGGCCACGACTCCGGTGATCGAGAGCGTGATCCACAGGGGATGGATGACGAGCGCGGTATAGGCGAAGGTGGCCAGGGTGGCGGTGAACGGCCTCCGGTTGCCACCGGCCGAGCGGTACACCGGACGCAGGCAGGTGACCGCCAGCTTCGGGTTCCACGCTGACCACAGGTACTCGAAGGCCGACAGCAGGCGCAGCCGGCGGAGGCGCTGCATCGCCCGGCGCACGAGGGGACCCTTGAGAAGCCGCCGCCCCCCGGGCTTGGCCCGGAAGATCCACCACGCCGTCTCGTAGTAGGCGTTGTGCCGCGCGAGGAACCGGCGCGGGAGCCGGAGGAGTCCCAGCGAGAGGACGCCGTACCAGGCCAGAGTCCCGGCGGCGACCACCTTCAGCTTCTCACGGCCCGGAAGGCGGTCGAAGAGCGCTCCGTCGCGGAACACACGGTCGTCGAGGGCGGCGGCGGGCCGCCGGCTCAGGTTCGCCTGGAGCTTGCGGCCATACTCCGCGAAGGAGGCGAGAAAGGGGTCGGCACCATCGAGGACCGTGGCGAGTTCCTCGCGGACGGCCCCCACTTCCCACTCCGTGCCCCGGACGCCGACGAGGAGCAGGAGGAAGTTCTGCACGTCCCTCGCCCGTTCCTTCTCCCCGTCGTAGGCTTCGCCCGCCCGCAGACGCGCGGCGGCGCGCAGGCCGTGGGCAAGCGCCGTCGCGACGAGGCACCCGCGGGCGGAGAGCCCGGTGACCTCGAGGGCCGCGCGGTTGAGGCCCACGAGCTTCCCCCCGGGCTCGACGAGCACGAGTTGCCGGGACCGGTCGAGGAGCAGGACCGGCAGGGGTGCGACGCGGTTCGAGAGCTGCGCGGCGAGGCCCGGCGCGCTCTTGTCCACGGCGAGCGCCCGGGCGAGCAGCTCGAAGACGCCGGCGCCCGCGCCCTTGCGGAACCGGGCCAGCTTCCGGTCGAGGAGCAGCCGGAGTTTGCGGCCCGCGGCCCGCGGCCGGTGCGGGAAGAGCTGCTCCCGGAGGTTCTCGAGGACGTATCCGAGCGTACGCCCTTCCGCGGGGGCGGTGGGGGCTTCGTCGCGCCGGCGCACGAGCGTGCCGGTCGAGGGTAGACCGGGCGCGAGCTCCCCGAAGTGACGGCTCTTCCCGTTCATCGACGGCGCCCCGCGGGGTGTCGCGGGCGACCGGCGTGGTGCCCGTCCGGGTTTTCGCTTGCATGAGCCGTGATTCGATCTAGGATTCTCATGAGCCCCATAGTGTCGGGTCTCAACCGGTTTTCTCTGCTACATCTGGGGTACTGCGATGGCACGCCTGATCGCCCGCCTGCGCTCCCTGCTTCGGCCCCGGAGCCGCCGCGCCTCCGGCAGCCTCTCGCCAACCCAGGCCGCCGTCCTTCGCCGGAATCTGCGCGCGATCCTCTGCTCGAAGCAGGCTCTGAACGAGAGTCGCTGACCATCGTCCCCGCCCGGTCGCCCGGCCCGCCAGCGAAAAAGGCCCGGCGGCTCTCGCCCCCGGGCCGGAGATCTGGAAGCCGTTCACTTCGTCGGCCGGCTGGTGTTCTCCTGACGGATGACCTTGTGGAGCATCTTCCGGCACCGTTCGCACTCGTAGTGGTCGCCCACCTCGAGGAAGCGCCGGGTCGACAGACACCGGCTGCAGTACATGTTTCCGGAACCGTTCATGGCTCACCTCCGGCGCCTCGCCGGCGCCGCGGCCGTCCGTCACCATCAGCGGCTAAGCAAACAACATGCCAGGACCACCCATACTATCGACATCCCGATCGGCAAACTGGAACCCGGGACCCGCTTGCGACTTACGCGCCATCCGGCCGGGGTGGTCCGCGACGCGCCGGGGGTGCCTTGTCTCCTCGCGGATGCACGCTGATTCCGGACCTTTACACGATTCCCGTTATGATCGGGTCCATGGCGCGTTGCTGGAGCTGCGAGACGGAGGTGACTTCGGCGGCGATCACTTTCGAGGCGCGTCTCCTGCCGCGCACCGCCGCGCGGGGGGGGCCGCTGACGCTGGTCCGTTGCGCGGACTGCGGAGTCCCTAACCTGGTGGAGCGCAACCCCGCCGGTGAGATCCTCCTCTCGCCGCCGGTGGTGCGCGGATACGT
>JALOQY010000397.1 GCA_025459285.1 Planctomycetota bacterium
TCCCCGGGCGAGGCGAGGTTGACCGCGTACCGCGGGACGTCGAGGGTCCCGCCACCGGGAAGCCAGGTCCGCGCCGCGTGGATCGTGAGTCTCTCCGTGCCGTCGCGCCAGTCGATCCGCTGGTCGGCGTAGCGTCCGTAGGCGCGGGCGTCGCGGAGCAGCACGTGGCGGTGGTCGCGCCGGATGCGGGTCCCGTCCTCGAGCGAGGTGAAGCTCTGGGTCCAGCGCAGGATCACGGCGTCGGCGTCGGGGAAGAGCCGGTCGGCTTCCGCGAGATGCGGCGGACCCTCGGCGAGGGCGAAGAGGGTGAGAAGCGCACGCAGCAGCATCTCAGCGCTCCTCTCCGGCGCGGACGCCGGCGAACGCCTCGGAGAGTCCCTTCAGGGCGGCCACGGCCTCGCGGAGGTTGGCCACGTCCTTCGCGGGCACCGTCTGGACGTGTGCCTCGAACTCGAGGGTGTACTCGATCCGGTCCCCCTCGGTCCTCGCCGAGAACGCGAGGCTGGCGGCGCGGCCCTCCACCTTCACCGGCCGCGGCAGGTCGGTCACGGTCCATCCCGGCGGGAGCCGGACGGTCCCGGCGTACCGGATCTCCCGCGTGGCGCGGAGCTTCAGCGGATACTCCCGGTCGCCCGCGGGGGGCGGATCGAGGAGATCGGAGAGGGTCCAGCGCCCCAGCAGATGCGCGAGCAGCGGGAGCCGGAAGACGCGGACCGCGCCGCCCGCGGCGAAGCCCTCCGCCGTGAGATCGAATTCCAGCGCGGAGTCTCGAGAGTAGTCGAACGGGTCGGTGTGGAGGAGGCGCGCGAAGGAGGAGTTCGGGACGAAGTCGAGGCCGGCCCGGATCGCGTCGGCCCGCTCGGCGGGCGGCCAGCGGTTCACATTCCTCCGGAAGGCGGTGCAGGGGTAGCCGGAGAAGTCCATGGAGACCGTGGCCGCGAGCCGGCCGTTCTCGTCAAGGGTCGCCTCCGAATGGGCCCGCACACGGTTGGCCCGCGGGGGGAAGTGCGGGGAGAGCATCAGCTCCTCGCCCTCCGGCGTTCCGGGGACCACGCCCTGCAGCGCCTCGCGGCTCGACCACAGCTCCCGCGAGCACGGGGACCACGTCGGGTCGAGGAAGCGGAAGGAGCCGTCCGGAAGGCGGAGCGCGGCGACCGTGTGGTTGAACTGGTCGGCGGGGACGTCCTCCACGCGCGAGCCGGCCATCGTCAGCGCGGGCCACGCGGGGAAGCCCGCCGCCCGTAGCATCGTGATGAGCATGCCGGCGATGTCCTTGCAGACGCCGGCCCGGTCGCGGAAGGTCTCGTCGCCTCGGTGCAGCGTGTAGCCCTCGCGCGGCCCCCGGCTCGTGCCGCAATAGCGGATGTTGTCGGCCACCCAGTGGAGAAGGGCGGCGACCTTCGCCTCGTCATCGGGGAGGTCCGCCGTCAATTCGGCGACCTTCGCGCGAGTAGCTTCGTCGGACTCGAACTGGCCGCGGTTCACCTCCAGGAACCAGCGCGACTTCGCCGGCCAGTCGGCGACGGTGGCGAGGACGACCTTCGGCGCGCAGTCGTCCGGGGAGACCATGGCGGGCTCCCGCTTGAGGGGGGGCAGCTCCTCGGCCTCGAACGTGAGGCTCTCCCGGTCGCCCTTCACCCGGCGCGAGACGCCGATCGACCCGCCGTGGACCGCGTACTGGAGGCCCATCGCGACCGGGATGTGGACCGAGTACCGCTTGCGGAGCACCGGCGTCGCCGCGAAGAACCGCTCCACCTCGAACCAGTGGCCTTCCATGGGAGGGGTGAGACCTTCGCCGGAGAGCATCTCTCCCGAGAGGTAGGCGAGGTTATACCCGATCCTAGAAGTCCGGATTTCGAGCGCGTCGCCCGGTTCGAGCCGGGGGACGGGGAGCGACAGCGTGGTCCCGCCCCAGAAGAGCATGTCCTGGGGGGAGGGCACGGCCACGGCACGGTCGAGGAGGACCTCCTCCGTCCGGCCGCCCTTCCGGTGGATGATCGCCGCGCGGAAGGCGGCGCGGTTCGCGGCGGGGTCGAACCGCAACCGCTGGACGGCCTCGGCGCGCGCGCCCGCGGGGGTGAGGACGAGGACGACCCGGCGGGCCTCGGTGAGGGCGAGTCCCGAAGCCTCCACGAACACGTCGGCCTCGTCGAGCACGGTGACCGCCGCCGCGCCCACGAAGTCCTTGCGCTCCCGGGCCGCCGAGATCCGCTCGCGGATCCCATCGGCGTCCGCGGGAACGGCGAAGAGGAGCAGGCACAGCAACATGGCGATCCGTGGCATCGGCAGCCCTCCGGCCCGCGAGTGTACAGGGCGGGAAGAATGACCCAGGGTCAATCTTCCCGGGTTCGCGTGGGCGGGCGGCGGCTTCGCCCGGAGCAGGCGGTCGGGCTGGGGATGCAGGAATATGGTTTTACTGCTATCATGGTCTCCATGAAGACGACCATCGACATCCCCGATGAGATCTACCGGCGGGTGAAGGCCCGCTCCGCCCTGGAAGGGCGCGCCGTCCGGGACGTGGTGATCGATCTGTTCCGGCGGTGGCTCGGGCAGCGGAGGCCGGACTCCGCCGGGCCGTCGGCCGAAGAGTGGGTCGAGGACTGGATCCGACTCGGGAGAGCCGGCCTCGCCGGGAAGGCGGCTCGACCCACGGCCACCGAGATCCTGATCAAGGACCGGCGGCGGCGGGACCGGTCCTGATCCATGCTCACGGTCGACGCGAGCGTCTGGGTTGCGGCCTTCGATCCGAAGGACCGTTTCCACCGCCGGAGCACGGCGTTCCTCCGGGAGGTGTCCCGGCGGGAAGAGCGCCTGGCCGGGCCGGCCTTTGTCGTCCTGGAGGTGGCCTGCGCGATCGCCCGCCGGGCCGGGGATCCGCATCTCGGCGAGGTCGTGGCGGACCGCCTCGGCGCCCACCCGGCGCTCCTCCTCCACCCGCTCGACGAGGTGCTCCTCGCCGCGGCGGAAGCGCTCGGCGTGCGCCGCCTGCTGCGGGGGGCCGATGCTCTCTACGCGGCGACCGCGGAGTTGCTCGACGCCCGTCTCGTCTCGTGGGACGAGGAACTCCTCTCCCGGGGCGGAGCGATCAAACCCGACACCTGGCTCGCCGGAGCCGGCGGTCCCCCGGCGGAGTGACTCCGGCCGTTACCCCCCGCCGCCATCCTTCCTGGAGACGGCCGGCGCTACCCGGCCGCCACGCCCGGTTACCCCGCCGTAACCCCGGATTCCAGGGCTCCGGCCGCCCTCCGTCCGGCCCGTCGTTTGATGGGAGCCCCGGGGCCTTCGGAAAGCGCGCGGACAGGAGGGCACCATGCCCCGCCGACCCCTCGTCTTCGCGCTCGGGATCCTCACCCTCCTCCTCTCTGCCGCCGGCGTCTCCGCGGCCGGGCTCCTCGTCCCCCGCGGCGGCGGGGAGCCCATCGCGGTCCGCTCCCACCGGGTCGTCGCCGTGGTGGAAGACGGCCTCGCCCGGACCATGCTCCGCCAGACCTTCGTGAACCCGGGAAGCCAGCCGCTGGAAGCCGTCTACGTCTTCCCGCTCCCCGAGGGGGCCGCGCTCACCTCGGTCGCCATGGAGACCGGAGGCCGGCGCTTCGAGGGACTCCTCGTGGAGCGGAAGCAGGCCCGGCGGATCTACGACGACATCGTTCGCGCGCGCCGGGACCCGGCCCTCGTCGAGCAGGTGGGGCGCGACACGTTCAGGCTCTCCGTCTTCCCCGTGCTCCCCCGGGTCGAGACCGTCGTGGAGCTGACCTGGATCGAGCGGCTGCCGCTCGCGCGGGGCGTCTGGCGGTACGTCTATCCCCTCTGGCTGGCCGGCGGTGCGACGGAGACCGAGAAGGACTTCACGATTTCCGTGACCGTGCGTTCCTCGGCGCCGCTCTCGGGCGTCTCCTCGCCGCTCTCCGACATGGAAGTCGTCCTCCGGCACCCCGGTGAGGCGGTGGCGTCGCTGGAGCGTGTCCGGGCGAAGCTCGATCGGGACGTGGTCGTGGAGGCGCGCGTCGCGGTCCGCGAACCGACGCTCTCCGTGTCGACGTTCCGGGGCGCCGGTGGGGACGGCTGGTTCCTCGCCGTGGTCACGCCGCCCGAGGCCCGACCGGAGGACCTGATCCCCCGTGACGTGATCCTC
>JALOQY010000398.1 GCA_025459285.1 Planctomycetota bacterium
AGGTCCTCCTCCGCCGCCACCAGCGCGAGGACGGCGCGGCGCAGGCCGTCGCCGATCGCGGTCGCGTTCAGCGGGTTCTCGGCCACCGCGGCCGACCGGTCCCGCGTGGGCGCCCGCGCCGCGGTGAGGAACGGCGCGACGGTGTCGAGGTTCTGCACCGCGGAGAGCAGTGGCTCGTGCAGCCCCACCAGCGGGCAGTTCTCCTCGGCGAACCGCGCGAAGGTGGTGAGGCCCACGAGGTCGTTCGGGCGCCCGGGGAGGTCCTCGCCGCCGGCCACGAAGTCGGCGAAGATCCGCTTCACGATCTCGATCTTCGCGGCGGGTCGTCCCCGAAGCGCGAGCTCCTCGTCCATGGAGCCGGAGCGGTCGAGGACCATCTGGATGGCGAGTCCCTCCCTCCGGATCGCGCTCGTGGCGATGCCCTCCCGCGGCCGCGCGGCGGCGATCACGATCAGCACGACGGCGGCGGCCCGCAGGATGACCGGAAACCGCCGGAGCCGCAGGCGGAGTGTCCGCGCGGGGACGATCCCCCGGACCGTGGGGAAACGCACCGCCGGCTCCCGGCGGCGCCGCGCGATGAGGAACCAGGCGCCGGCGAGGAGCGGAAGGAGGCCGAGGAAGAGCGGGGCCGCGAACTCAGGCATGGGCCCCCTCCGCCGTCAGGGCCACGAAGGTCTTCACGGTATCGAAGGAGGTCTGCACGTCCGACTCCGCGGCGGCGTGCCGGGCGAACTTCACGCGGTCCGCGAACGTGAGGAAGCCGCGGAGTCCCTCGCGATGGGCGGCCAGAGCTTCGTGCTCCGCCGCCTCCCGGAGGAACTCCTCCGTCGTGCGCTCCGGCGCCCGTACGGCGAAGCGCCGCTCCACGTACTCCCTGAGGATCGCCGCGAGCACGGTGAAGAAGCGCTCCGTCTCGCCGGCCTCGAGGAGCTTCGCCGCCACGAGCCTCCGCAGCGACTCGAAGGCGATCTCGTGGGCCGGGACGGGCGGCGGCGCGGGCCGGCGACGGCGCCGGAGGACGAGGATCGCGACCAGGGCGAGGACCGGGAGTCCGGCGAGGAAGAGCAGCGGCGACGGCCCGCCTCCCGCCGCGACCTCCTCCGGCCGGAGGAGCCCCCGCGGCTCGGGGATCGCCGCCGCGGAAGGATCCTCGATCGGGGCCACCGCGATCGGAATCGGATCGCTCTGCACCGGACTCTCCCGATCCTCCCCCTGCCGCCGGAACCACGACTCCCGCGGGGGGATCCCGAGGGTTCCGGAGCGCTCCGGCTCCAGCGTCACCCGGCGGCGGAGGACCGTCCGCCCCGCTTCCTCGACCGGCGGCGATTCGGTGACCGCGACCGCGCCGAAACCTTCGAACTCCGAGGCGTCGAACTCCGGCAGTTCGGCGGTGAAGCCCGGCTCCGCCGAGACCTCCTCCTCCAGCACGAGCGCCTCGGCGAGCGAGAGGCTCTCCGCCGAGAGCCGGACGGTGAGCCGGACCGGCCCGGCATCGGCCGTCTTCGCCACCGGGAACGCCGGACCGGCCTCCTCCGGGGTCGGCCCGTCCGCGCCGCCGCAGGCCGCGAGGGAGAGCAGAACGACGATGGTCGGCCACCGGCTCACCGCCCGCCGCCTCCCTTCCCCTCGATCGCCGTCCGGAGCTTCTCGTCCAAGATCCGGACGGGGTGCTTCGCCTCGACCTCCGCGCGCAGGGCCTCCATCACCTCGCCCTGACGCCGGCGGGCGAGGTCCTTCGTCAGCCGGTCCTTCGCCTCCTCGAAGGAGAGCGGCCGCGCGGGACGCTTCTCGATCGCCGAGAGGTAGAGGGACTTTCCGCCGATGGAGATCGCGCGGTCCGTCGTCTCGCCCGGTTCGAGCGCGAAGAGCGCCGCGTCGGCCTCCGCGGACGGGCCGGCCCCGGGGAAGGCGTCTCCGCGCCGGTGCCAGTCCTCGACCTCCGCGAGCGTCCCGGGCTCCTCCCCGGCGGAGTACCGTACCGCCTCCGGCTCGGTGTACAGCTCCCGGTGCGCGGCGTGGTGATCCCGAAGATCCGCCTCGGAGACGACGAGCCCCTCGTCGAGCCGCGCGCGGACGAGCGCCTGGGCCAGGAGGTCCCGGCGGACCTCGGCCAGCCGCCGGAGCACGTCGGGCTTCTCCCCGAACCCCTTCGCCAGCGCCTCGAGGGAGAGCAGGCGCCGGGCGAGGAGCGCTTCCAGCGCGGGCGCGAGACCCGCCGGGTCCGCGAGCCGCGCGGTCACCGCCTCGTCGAGGGCCTTCGCGGACCAGGCTCCGGAGGCGAAGAGACGCATCGCCTCCTCGTCGCGGACGGCGGCGGCGAGTTCCTCCCGGGTGATCGTCTCCTCGCCGACCTTCGCCACGATGTCGGGCTCCGCCGGCGTGCCGTCCGCGCGGCGCCGGAGTTCCCGGTCCCGGGCGTCGAACTTGCCGAGAACCGCGAGGGCCTCGACGACGTCGCGGTCGCACTCCGCCTTCAGATCCGCCGGGAGGCCGCGCGCCTCGGCCGCGAGGTGGTCGCGGATGGCCCGGGCGGCCTCTCCGGCGAGGAGCCGGTTCCGGCCGGCCCGGAAGAGCGCCTCGGCGCCGCCGTCCCCGCGCTCGGCGATCTCCTCCCAGACCTCCGCGGCCTGCGGGAAGAGCCCCCGCCGCTCCAGTTCCCCGGCCAGTTCCGCCGTGGCGACGGGGGCCGGCGCGGAGGGCTTTCCCGCGCGCCGCAGGAGGACCGCCGCCAGGACGGCCAGCACGAGGAGGAGCGTGAGGACGGGCAGGATGCCCGGCCTTCGCCGTTCGGGCCTCTCGGGCAGACTCAGATCCAGTGGCATCCCGTCTCCTCCCTCACCGCACCGCCCGCTTCTCCCGCATGCGGAAGAACCGGGTCAGTTCGGGCACGTAGTCCTTCCCGGTGGTGATCGACAACTCGTCCACGCGAAGCGACCGGAGAAGGTCGGTCTGGCGCTTCCTCGCGCCCTCCCCGCCGGAGGCGAATGCCTCGCGGAAGCGCGTGCTCCCGGTATCGACGAGGACGGTCTCCCCGGTCTCGGCATCCTCGAGAGTCACGAGGCCCACGTCGGGCAGCGCCGCCTCGCGGGGGTCGGCCACGCGGACGGCGACGACGTCGTGCCGGCTCCGGGCCGCCGCCAGGTCGCGCTCGAAGCCCTCGTCGAGGAGATCGGAGACGAGGAAGACGACCGCCCGCCGCTTCAGGACCTTGCCGATGAAGGAGAGCGCCTCCCCCACGGACGTGCCCCGCGAGGCCGGCCGGAAGGCCAGGAGGTCCCGGATCAGCCGGAGCGCGTGGCGCCGGCCCTTCTTGGGCGGGATGTAGCGTTCCACCCGGTCGGAGAAGAGCGCGAGGCCCACCTTGTCCCCGTTGCGCAGGGCGGCCAGCGCCAGAAGCGACGCGAACTCCGCCACGAGGTCGCTCTTGCGCTGCTCCCCGCTGCCGAAGAACTCGGAGCGGCTCACGTCCACGAGGAGCAGCACGGTCAATTCGCGCTCCTCGCGGAAGTTCTTCACGTGGGGCGTGCCGGCGCGCGCCGTGACGTTCCAGTCGATGGCCCGGATCTCGTCGCCGGGCACGTACTCGCGGACGTCCTCGAATTCCATCCCGCGCCCCTTGAACGCGGAGTGGTACGCCCCGCCGAGCAGGCTGTCCACGAGCCGCCCGGTCCGGATCTCGATCCGCCGGACCTTCTTCAGGAGTTCCGGGGGGATCACGGCACCTTCACCCCGTCGAGCAGCCGGTCCACCACGGTGTCCGGCGTCAACTCCTCCGCCTCCGCTTCGAAGGACAGGATGATGCGGTGGCGAAGGACGTTCTTCGCCACGTCCTTCACGTCCTGGGGCGTGACGTAGGGCCGGCCGGCCATGAAGGCGGAGACCTTCGCGCAGAGGACGAGGCCCAGCGTGGCGCGGGGGGAGGCGCCGAAGTCCACGAGCCCGGTGAGGCCGAGGCGGCTCGCCGCCCCGGCGCGCGTCTCGTGGACGAGGTCGATGACGTAGGCCTTGATCTTGTCGTCCACGTAGATCTCGTCCACCACCTTCCGGGCGGCCATGATCTCCTCCGGGGAGACCACCGGCTCGATGGCCGGCATGGCCTCGGAATCCGCGGCGGAGGCCAG
>JALOQY010000399.1 GCA_025459285.1 Planctomycetota bacterium
GTCCTCGAGGATGCCCATGACCTTCTCGAGCGTCATCCGCGCCGCGGGCACCTTCGACCCGGACGCAGTGGCGCTCGCCGCGGCGCCCATCCCGGACGCAGGCTCAGCGGCCGGCCTGGCGGCCGCCTTCTTCGCGGGCTTCTTCATCGACTTGTTCGTGGGCATGGGGCCGATCGTACTGGTTCGTGTACCCGGGCGCCCACAGTCATTCGCAGTCCGGGCCTTGTCCGACTCCATGACGGTCTTCCTCGGAGGATCCTGTCCCCGCCTGCAGGTTCCGGTGCGGTGAATCCGTCGAGCGGGGAGTGCGCGCGGCGCAACTTCGCGACTCCCGGCGCTCCGCCCGACGCTCCGTGAACCGAGACCGTCAACTCCGATTTGCCGTGGCTCGGGGCCTTCGGTCCGACGGAACCCGCGTCCTGCGCGGCCTGTGGGACGGGAGGGGGTTGGTCGGGGCGAGAGGATTCGAACCTCCGACCTTCTGAACCCCATTCAGACGCGCTATCCAAACTGCGCCACGCCCCGACCAGAGGTGTGCCGCGAATGGGGCACCGGCTTTCGCCGTCACGGGGAGTCTAGCCCGGGGGCGGGCCGGAGCAAAGATTAGCCGTGGAGCGGGCCGGAAGAGGGTCATCACGGCCCGACCGGTCCCGCCCGGAGCCGCGAGCGCCGAGGTCGTCACGGAGGCCTGGGCCGTCGCGGGGGCTGGGGCCCTTGCGAGTGCCTGGGCCGTCGCGAGCGCCCGGACCGGGGCCGTCACGGGCGCCGGGGCCGTTGCGGACGCCGAGGCCTTTGCGGACGCCGGTGGCCATCGCGGGCGCTGGGGCCCTCGCGGATGTCGGGCCCGTCGCGAGTGCCGGGGCCGTCACGGGCGGCGGGCCATGCGCCGGGGTGCGGAGCAGGCTGTCACCAGCCGGGCTGTGCGGGAGCGGTGGTCGGAGTGACGCCACCGGGCATTCGGGAGGGGGGCCGGGTGGGGCGCCGTGGACGGGAGAAACCGCCGCTCGCGGTGTCCTCCGCGCGGACGCGCGGCTTCGCCGAGTAATGACGCGGGGGTGACCGGCGGGCCTAAAATGCGGATCGGCGCCGGCCACGGTCGGCGGCGCCCGCATCACAACCGGAGGGATCCATGCCGAAACTCACCACCGTCGTGCTCGTGCCCGTGCTGCTGCTCGGTCTGTGCGCCGCGGGCCACGCCTTCGAAGACTACGCCTCCGCCATGCCGGAAGAGACCGCCATCTACGCCCGGGCACCGGGGCTCGAGGCGCTGCTTTCGGACCTTGCAGGCTGCCGGCTCTTCACCGACGGCGCCGGCATCCGGGGAGCCATCGAATCGGCCCTCGCCAGGATGTGGCCGGTCCTGGAGAAGGAGACCGGAGCGCCCGTCGCACAGTGGACCGAGTTGATGGCGTCCGTCCGGGGCGCCCACCTCGGGCTCCTCTCCATCGAGCGCGAGTTCAAAGACTCGGACTTCCTCCTCGCCATCGAAACCGAGAAGACCGAACTGCTCCGCGAAGTATTGGAGAAGGTCCTGACCACGGCCTTCGGACAGGGGCCGGCCTTCGCCGGCGAGGTCGCCGGGGCCCGCGTCATGCAGGCCACCGACGGCAAGGACGTCAGCTTCTACTACGCGATCGGGAAGAACGTGGCGGCCATGGCCGTGAAGCCCGAGCGGATCTCGGCCTTCCTGACCGCCCTCGCCTCGCCGCCCGAGCGCTCCCTCGCCACGAGCGCGAACTACCGCGCGGCGGCCCTCACCGCCGATCCCGGCGCCACGCTCTTCGCGTACTTCGACGGGGCCCGGAGCATGCAGCTCCTGATGATGCTCATGACCGGCGGGCACCGCGGCGAAGGCGACGACGAGTTCTCCATGAGGATGAAGATCCTCCAGCTCGACCAGCTCCACGCCGCCTGCGCCGTCTCCACCGGCGGCGCGACCCGCGTGCGGGTCCTCGTCGGGGAAGAGCACCGGTGGCTCCAGGCATTCCGCGGCACGCCGGGGCCCTGCGCCCTCCAGACCTTCGCGCCGGAAGGATGCGCCGTCATGCTCGTCGACTCCGGCCCCGTGGAGAAGAAGGCCGCGGCGCTCCGCGAGATCCTGGGAGACAAGGACTTCTTCCCGGAGTCCGAGGACGCCATGAAGGGCATGGCCGAGGCGGAGGAGATGATGGGGCTCACGTTCCTCGAGATCGCGAAAACCCTCGGGAACGAGTGGGCCCTGTTCCTCCCCTGCGAGCCGGGCGAAGCGGAGCCGGACGAGGAGTACCTGACCTTCGCCTTCCAGATCGGCGACCGGGAGAAGTTCGACGCGGCGATGGGGAAGTTCCTTGCCGGGCCGCTCGCGAAGGAACTCGGGGAGAAAGAGGGCGGGATCGTCCGTGAGGCCTACGCCGGCGCCGAGATCCTCCGGCCCGCCGGGGATGACGCCGAGGTCCCCTGCATGGTCGTCACCGAGGGCACGCTCCTGATGGCCGGCGACACGCGCGCCCTGAAGATGGCCCTCGACGCGAAGGCGTCCGGTCGCGGCATGCTCTCGCGCGCCGGGCCGTTCATGCCCGCCGCGAGCGGCGTCTTCTCGAAGATCGCCGCCATACCGCTGTCGCTCCTGCTCATGGAGGAAAGCTCGTTCGCGCCGCTCCTCGACATGGTCGCGCCCGAGGCCGTCTGGTTCCTCGGTGTCGAAGAGGGCGCCGGACGGCTGGAGGCCGTCTTCAACCAGTCGATCCCGGCGATGGTCGGGATGCTGGTGGGGGGCGAGATGCTCCGCGACTTCTACCGCGAGCCGGCCCAGCAATGCCTCGGAAACCTCCGCGCCATCGGGGAGGCGATCAAGGCCTATCGCGAGAAGAACGGCGAGGACCCGGCCTCCCTCGAGGCCCTCGTGCCCGACTTCCTCGACAAGGCGCGGCTCGTGTGCCCCTTCGACGCCGGCAAGGGCGTCGGCTGCACCTACCGGCTCCTCGGGGGCTCGGGCGAGGAGCAGGACTGGAGCATGCGGGCGTACTGCCCCCACCGCCGGCACGGGCGCCTCGTCCTGTACCGGGGCGGCGACGCGTGGTCCACCCGCGAGGGCCGGTTCCTGCGGGAACTCCGCGAGGCGAGCGGGAACCGCTGACCCGGGGAGCCGGGGACGACGGAAGCCTCTCGGCATGCGGCACGCCTCCATCCGGCCCGCTCGAACGAGCGGGTGGATGGGGGGCATCGCCGCTTCGTGGGCGGAAGCCCGCGCCCGGACCGTGGCAATCCCGACGGATGGACCCGGGGGCGAACGTCCGGCCTGGCCCCGGGCGCGTCAGCGGTACTCTTCGGATTCGCCGCGATGGCGGCGGAGCATCAGGGAGGTCACCGCCTCGCGCGGGCTCTGGCCCGTGAAGAGGACCCGGTAGACCTCCTCGGTGATCGGCATGTCGAGGTCGTGCTTCTTCGCCAGCGCGCGCGCGGCCTTCGTCGTGGGCACGCCCTCCGCCACCATCGCCATCGAGGCGAGGATGTCGTCGAGCTTCTCCCCGCGGCCGATCCGTTCGCCGACCGCCCGGTTGCGGCCATGGCGGGAGACGCACGTCGTGATGAGGTCCCCGATCCCGGCGAGGCCGGCGAACGTCTGGCGGTTCGCGCCCATGGCCACCCCGAGCCGGGCGATCTCCACCATCCCCCGCGTGAGGAGCGCGGCCTTCGCGTTGTCCCCGAAGCCGAGGCCGTCGGAGATCCCCGCGGCCAGCGCGATCACGTTCTTCAGCGCCGAGGAGATCTCGACGCCTGTGAGATCGCCGTTCGTGTAGACCCGGAAACGATCGCAGGAGAGCGTCCCCTGGACCTCCCGCGCTAGCTCCTCGTCGGCGCTCGCGGCCACGACCGCCGCCGGCATCCCGCGACCCACCTCTTCGGCATGGGAGGGGCCCATGAGCGCGGCGAGGCCCCGGCGCGGGAACCGCTCGCGCAGGATCTGGGTGGGGCGCTGGAGCGTCCCGACCTCGATCCCCTTGCTCAGCGAGAGGATCGGCGCGCCGTCGGAGCCGTCGAGCGGCGCGAGCGCGGCCCATGTCTCCCGGAGGTACTGGGTCGGGATCGCCGAGATCACGAGCCGCGCGTCCCG
>JALOQY010000400.1 GCA_025459285.1 Planctomycetota bacterium
GCGGCAGTCGCGCGGGCAGCAGGGCATCGGAATCAGCGCCGCGGGGATGTACGGCCAGCTCACGACGGGCTTCCCCACGGAGATCATCTCGCGCACCGGGAAGGGCAAGCCCGCCCATCGATTCGAGATCTTCCTGAACACCCAGAAGAACGCCCCGGAGGTCCTCACCGACGAGATCGTGGAGTGGCCGGGCGACCACGGCACGCAGGTGACGATCACGCTGGAGGCCCGGTACTCGCGCGGCGGCCACACGGTGGACGAGTACCTGAAGAACTGCGCCGTGGCGAACCCTCATGCACGCTTCGTCTACCGGGCACCGGACGGCGCGGAGACGGTCTACGAGCGGGCCACCGAGGAGCTGCCGAAGGACCCGAAGGAGATCCGGCCCCATCCCTACGGGGTGGAGCTCGGGCTGCTCCAGAAGATGCTCAAGTCCACGAAGGCCACGAAGCTGAAGGCATTCCTGGAGAAGGACTTCAGCCGCGTGAGCGCGTCGATCGCTTCCGAGATCTGCGAGGTCGCCGGGCTCTCGCAGACGGCCTGGGTGAGCCGGATCTCCCGGGAGGACGCCGACCGCCTCTACCAGGCCATCCCGAAGGTGAAGATCCGCAAGCCCCCCACGGATTGCCTCGCGCCCATCGGGAAGGAGTCGATCCTCGCCGGGCTGCGAAAGGAGTACGAGGCCGACTTCTACACCGCCGTCACCCGCGACCCGGCGGTCTACCGGGGCAACCCGTTCCTGGTGGAAGTGGGGATCGCCTTCGGCGGCAAGCTCCCGGGCGACGAGCCGGTGGACCTGATCCGCTTCGCGAACCGCGTCCCGCTCCTCTACCAGCAGTCCGCCTGCGCGATCGCGAAGGCGGTCGTCCAGGCTCCCTGGCGGAACTACGGCATCCAGCAGTCGAAGGATTCGCTGCCGATCGGGCCGCTCGTCGTCTTCTGCCACTTCGCGTCCGTGTGGGTCCCGTTCACCTCGGAGTCGAAGGAGGCCATCGCTTCCTACCCCGAGATCCTGAAGGAGCTGAAGCTCGCCCTGCAGGAGTGCGGGCGCGACGTCGGCCGGCACATCAGCCGCCGGCGCCGCGAGGCCGACGCGGAGAAGAAGAAGTCCTACATCGAGCTGTACCTGCCCCACGTGGGGATCGCCCTCGCGGAGATCCTCGGTCTCACCGAGCCGCAGAAGCAGGAGACCTTCGAGAAGCTCGTCAGCATCCTCGAGAGGAGCCGCAAACCGTGACCCGACTGCCCGCGGGGAAGGAACTCGACAAGGTCGTCCGGGAGGCCATCGTGGACGTGGCCCGCGAGATCCACGGGACCATCCTGACGGACCGCAAGCCTACCCTCCGCTTCCCGATCCGCAGCCTGAAGAACGTGAAGTACGACCCCGAGGTCGGCTACCTCGAAATCCTCGGACAGGAGGCCGAGCGGACGCTCACCGTGAACACCGTGAAGCCCTTCGCCCAGACGCTGCGGATGATGGCGCTGTCGAAGCTCATGGTGGACATGGACGAGCACGCCACCAAGCGGGACGCCTACTACCAGAGCAAGAACTGGGGCGACGCCCGATTCGACGAGCAGCCCGAGTCCGACACGGTGATGGACGACATCGAGGCCATGTTCGCGGTCCGCGGCGTGACGCGCGAGCAGCTCCGCTATGTGCCCGACGAACACGGCGGGGCGGTGGCCGGGGAACTCGTGGTCATCGACCGGGACCGGGAAACCGGCGAGAAGATCGAGATCGACTGCACGCGTTTCGGGTCCGGCGCCTACACCGTCCCCGTCGACGTGGAGCACCTGAAGTTCCGCACGAAGGCGAAGTTCGTCCTGGCGATCGAGACCGGCGGTGTCTTCGACCGGCTGAACCGCCACAAGTACTGGCAGAAGGCCAACTGCATCCTCGTGGCGATGGGGGGGGTGCCCACGCGCGCGTGCCGGCGGTTCATCCGGCGGCTCTCCGAGGAGAACAAGCTCGCGGTCTACGCGTTCGTGGATGGCGATCCCTACGGCATCGCCAACATCTACCGGACGCTGAAGGTCGGCTCCGGCAACGCCGCCCACATCAACCGGTTCTTCTGCGTGCCCAATGCCCGGTTCCTCGGGGTGATGCCGCAGGACATCATCGACTACGATCTCCAGAAGGCGACCCACCCGCTGAAGGACGTGGACATCAAACGGGCGAAAGACGCCCTGAAGAACGACCCGTTCTTCATCGAGCACAAGCGGTGGAAGCAGGCCCTGAACCAGATGATCGAGATGGGTGTCCGCGTCGAGCAGCAGGCCTTCGCCCTGCACAGCCTGAACTACGTCACCGAGGAGTACCTCCCGAGGAAGGTCGCGGACCCGAAGAAGTTCCTGCCGTAGCAGCCCGTCGAGGAGAGGGGTCACACCGCGGAGATCGTCCCTGGCCCCGGCGTGGCGTCGAGGGGGATCGGTGGGCGGGCGGAGGGGGCGGGGGCGCTATTCGTCCGGGGGATGCGGGCCGTCGGGGGTGAGGATCGCCTCGCGCACGGGGACCCCATCCCGGAACGCCACGCCGAAACCGCGGGTCGCGCCGGCCTCCCTCGCGGCGACGCGGAACTCCGCGAGACCGTCGCAGAAGAAGGCGCCGCAGATCGTGGCGCGGAGGTCCTCCGGGAGGACGCAGCCGGTCGCCGACTGGTAGACGCAGGCCTCCTCGAACGACTCCGGGGGGATGGCTGCGAGGTAGGTCTCGACGAGCTCCTCCGGGTCGGTGGCGGGCCGCTCCGCGCGAACGCGCTCGATCGTCGTCGCGTCGAGGTAGGCGTTGTGGATGCCGCCCTTCAGGCAGCAGTGGCCGCGGCAGAGGGCGCAGGCCGCGCGGGCCAGCGGCTCGGACTCCAGCGCGGGCCGCAGTGGATGGTGCTGGTCCCCGGGCTCCGCGTAGACCTGCAGGACGAGCGAGCGGAGATAGGCGGCGAAAGCCTCCCGCCGTTCCTCCGGCAGGGGAACCACCGGGCGGTCGTTGCTCGGCAGGGCGGCCGCCGGAAGAGGCTCCGGGGTCGGAGGGATCCGGCGATCGCGGATCTCCTCCGCGGTCCGGCGCAGGGCGGCTCGGTGTTCCTGGTACTCCTCGTGGGCGACGCGTCCGGCGTAGCGCCTCCGGCACTCGGCCGAGCGGCAGAGCCCGCCACGGACATGGTCGTGCACGTCGATCGGCTTCTCGCAGACCTTGCAGCGGTAGTTCAAGCCTTGCGGAAGCCCTTCTTCCGGGCGAAGTCCGCGATCTCCCGGACCGCCCGGATCGCGATCTCGGCATCGTCCATGGTGTTGAAGGGGCCGGCGGAGAACCGGACCGCGCCGTCCACCTCGAACGTGCCGATGCCCACGTGGACGAGCGGGGCGCAGTGGAGCCCCGTGCGCGTGATCACGTCGTGGTCCACGTCCAGCATCGTGCCGGTCTGGGAGGCGTTCATGCCGTCCACATTGAACACGAAAACCGGCAGATGGTCACGAGTCAGGTCCGAGCAGAAGAGCGTCACGTTGTCGATTTCCGAGAGACCCTCCCGCAGCCGGCGCGCGACGGCCATCTCGTGCTCGCAGATGGACTGCACGCCCCCGTGGGCGGCGATCCACTCCTGACCGGCGAGGAGGCCGGCGACGCCGAGGCTGTTCAGCGTGCCGAACTCGAAGCGCCACGGATACTCGCGCACCTGCTCCTTGAGGGCGCTCTTCACGCCCGTTCCGCCAGCCCGGCAGGGCTCCAGGCCCGCCGCGCGCTCGCCGATGTACATGCCGCCGGTGCCCGGGGGGGCGAGCAGCGACTTGTGGCCGGTGAAGCAGACCACGTCGGCGTTCATCGCCTTCACGTCGATGGGGACGACTCCCGCGGTCTGGGCGGCGTCGATGGCGAAGAGCACGTCCTTCTCCCGGCAGATCCGGCCGATCTCCGAGACCGGCTGCACCGTTCCGATCACGTTGCTGCCGTGGTTCACGATGACGAGCTTCGTGTTCGGACGGATGGCGCGACCGATCTCCGCCGGGTCCACGTAGCCCTTCCCGTCGAAGGGTACGAAGGTCACGCTGGCGCCCCGCTCGCGCTCCGCGAGGTAGAGGGGCCGGAGCACCGA
>JALOQY010000074.1 GCA_025459285.1 Planctomycetota bacterium
CGCCGGCCTCCTCCGCGTCGACCACATCGTGGGAAACGTGGAGGACGGGATGATGAACGAGTGGGCCGGCTTCTATGAGCGGGTGCTCGGCTGGCGGCAGTTCCTCTCCTTCGACGACAAGGACATCTCCACGGAGTACTCGGCGCTCCGCAGCAAGGTCATGTCCTCGCCGCACGGCTCCATCAAGTTCCCCATCAACGAGCCGGCATCGGGGAAGATGAAGAGCCAGATCCAGGAGTACATCGAGTCCTACCGCGGGGCCGGCGCCCAGCACATCGCACTGCTCACGACGGACATCGTGTCGTCGGTCTCCCGCCTCGCGGAGCGCGGCGTGGAGTTCCTCGCGGTGCCGGACTCCTACTACGACACGGTCTGGGACCGCGTCGGGGCGATCGCCGAGGACCGCGAGCGGATCCGGAAGCTCGGCATTCTCGTGGACCGCGACGACGAGGGCTACCTCCTCCAACTCTTCACGAAGCCGGTGGAGGACCGCCCCACCCTCTTCTTCGAGATCATCCAGCGCGCCGGCGCCCAGGGCTTCGGGAAGGGGAACTTCAAGGCCCTCTTCGAGGCGATCGAGCGGGAGCAGGCCCGCCGGGGGAATCTCTGACATGCGCTACCACACGCTGGGCAACGTGCCGCGCAAGCGCCACACCGTCTTCCCGAATCCGAAGGGCGGGATCCACCACGAGCATCTGATGGGTAACCTCGGATTCGCCGGGCTCTCGTCGCTCCTCTACACGATCCGCCCGCCGACCCGCGTCGTCTCCGTCCGCCGCCTGCTCGACCTCACGTGGGAGGCCGACTCCGGATCGAGCCTCCTGCTGCGGCACTTCCGCGCGCACCGCCTCTCCCCGGACAGCCTGAGCCCCGTCTTCGGCCGCCTGCCACTCCTCTACAACTCGGACGTGGCGCTCTCCATCGCCTTCCCTTCGGTGGAGGACGACTTCTTCTACCGCAACGCCATGGGCGACGAGGTCGTGTTCGTCACCGAGGGCGAGGGCGTGCTCTCCTCCCAGTTCGGCGATCTCCCGTACCGCGCCGGAGACTACCTCGTGATCCCGCGGGGGATCTTCTACCGCCTCCGCTTCGGCGGCGGCCGGCAGATCCACTTCGTGATCGAGAGCACGGGCTTCGTGCGGACGCCCGAGCGGTACCGCAACTCCTGCGGCCAGTTCCTGGAGCACAGCCCGTTCTGCGAGCGCGACATCCGGGTGCCGGAGAGCCTTCCGGTACACGACGAGGCGGGGGAATTCCGGCTGATCGTCAAGAAGGGCAACAGTCTCCACGAGGTCGTCCTCGACCACCACCCGCAGGACGCCGTGGGCTGGGACGGCACCTACTATCCCTTCGCGCTCAACATCGGCGACTTCGAGCCGATCGTGGGCCGCCTGCACCAGCCACCGCCGGTCCACCAGACGTTCGCCGGGGACGGCTTCGTGGTCTGCTCCTTCGTGCCGCGCCTCTACGACTTCCACCCGCGGGCGATCCCCGCTCCCTACAACCACAGCAACGTCATGTCCGACGAGGTCCTCTACTACGCATCCTCGGAGTTCATGAGCCGCAAGGGCATCGAGTACGGGTCGGTGACGCTCCACCCCGACGGGATGCCGCATGGCCCCCACCCCGGGAAGTACGAGGAGTCGGTGGGGAAGAAGGAGACGAAGGAACTCGCGGTGATGGTGGACACCTTCCGCCCGCTCCTCGTGGCGAAGGCCGCCCTCCCGGTCGAGGACCCCGACTACCACCGCTCGTGGCTCGAAATCCGGGAAGAATGACCCAGGGTCGTTCTGCCCGCCCGGGAAGAATGACCCGGGGTCAGTTTGCCCGCCCTGGCGGCCGGGAATACAATCCGGCTTCGCGCCGGGGAAGGCGCGGCGGGAGGCGCCGATGGGCAGGGCGGGATCCGACGACGGCGATCTGCAGCGCACGGCCGCCGCGGCGATGCGTGTGGCCGGGATACTCTCCGCGCGCGGCTGGGCGGAGGGGAGCGCGGGGAACATCACCGTCCGGCTCGCGGCGGCGCCGCCCGCGGACCGGCTCCCCGTCGTCGCCACGCAGTCGCTCGCGGAGCACGTCCCGGGCATCGGCGGCGCCGTCTTCCTCTCCTCGGCCACCGGCACGCGCATGGGCGACATCGCCGAGGGCCGGGGCCTCTGCATCGTCCGGGTCTCCGGGGACGGAAACTCACTCGAGATCCGGGCCGCGGAGGGGGAGCCCGGCCTCGCCCCGACCTCGGAGTTCCCCTCCCACCTCCGGATCCACGAACTCCTCGCGATGACGGGCCGCCCGGAGCGGGCGGTGGTCCACACCCACCCCACCGAACTGATCGCCCTCACCCACGTCCTCCGGGAGAACGGCGGCGCGGACATGAGCCGCGTGCTGTGGTCCATGCACCCCGAGGTGAAGGTCTTCCTGCCGGAGGGAATCGGCCTCGTACCCTACACGCTGCCGGGTTCCTTCGCCCTCGCGCGCGGAACCGTCGAGGCGCTGCGCGACCGCCGTCTCGCCCTGTGGGAGATGCACGGGGCGGTCGCGGTGGGCGTTGGCCCCGCCGCGGCCTTCGACCTCCTCGACGTGGCGAACAAGGCCGCCCGCCTGTACCTGCTCTGCCGCGCGGCTGGCGTCACGCCCCGCGGGCTCGACGACGCGGCCCTCACCGACCTCGCCCGGGCCTTCGGGAAGAGAGACGACCCGTGACGGGAAGGGGCCGGTTCCTCGCGTTCGACATCGGGGCCTCGGGCGGGCGGGCGGTCCTCGGCGACCTCGACGGCGGCCGGCTCGCGCTGCGCGAGGTCTCCCGCTTCCCGAACCGCCCGATCTCCGCCGGCGGCCACCTCTGCTGGGACATCCCCGCGCAATGGGAGGGGATCCTCGGCGCGCTCGCCGTCGCCGCCCTCTACCCGGGAAGGCCGATCGAGAGCGTCGCGGTGGACACTTTCGGCGTGGACTTCGCGCTCCTCGCGCCGGATGGCGGCCTCCTCGGGCGCCCCGTCTGCTACCGCGACCCGCGGACGCAGGGGGCCGTCGAGAGCTTCTTCGCCCGCCTCCCGCGCGAGCGGGTCTTCGAACTGACCGGCGTGCAGACGCTCCCGATCAACACGCTGTTCCAGCTCCACGCGATGGCGCGCGAGCGCTCGCCGCTCCTCGCCGCGGCGGCGAAGCTGCTCTTCCTGCCCGACCTGTTCGGCCACTTCCTCACCGGCGTGGCGAGGAGCGAACTCACGATCGCCTCGACCTCCCAGATGTACGACCCGCGCGCAAAGCGGTGGGCGCCGGAGATCCTCGCCGCCCTCGGCCTGCCGGAGGGCCTGATGCCGGAGGTCGCTCCGCCGGGCGCGGCGCTGGGGAGCCTTCGCCCCTCGGTGGCCGGCCTCGCGGGCCTCCCCCCCCTGCCGGTGATCGCCGCGGCTGGCCACGACACCGCCTGCGCGGTGGCCGCAGTGCCCGCGGAGGACGACCGCTTCGCCTACGTGAGTTGCGGCACGTGGTCGCTCGTGGGCATCGAGGTCCCTCGTCCCGTGATCACGCCGGAGGCGCAGGCCGCGAACTTCACGAACGAGGGCGGCGCGGCGGGAGGTTTCCGGCTCCTGAAGAACGTGGCCGGTCTGTGGCTCGTCGAGGAGTGCCGGCGGGCCTTCGGCGACGGCCCGGGGAACTCGCTCGCGGATCTGGAGGCCGCCGCCGCGGCGGCGCCGCCCTTCGCCGCGCTCCTCGACCCCGACTGGCCGGGCTTCCTCTGTCCGCCCGCCATGCCGTCGGCGATCGAGAGCTACCTCCGCGCCACGGACCAGCGAGTGCCGGAGAGCCGCGGCGGGCTCCTGCGCGTGATCCTCGACAGCCTCGCCCTGAAGACGCGGCTCGTCCTCGACGAGATCCGCTCCCTCACGCCTCGACCGATGGAGCGCGTTCATCTCGTGGGGGGCGGCTCGCGGAGCGACCTCCTGGGCCGGCTCATCGCCGAGGCGACCGGGCTCCCGGTCCTCGCCGGCCCCGCCGAGGCCACCGCCGCCGGGAACCTGCTCCTCCAGGCGGCCGCGGCGCGAGCGATCTCCGGACCCGCCACCATCCGGGAGGTCTCCCGCCGCTCCTTCCCGGTCCGCCGGTTCGAACCGGAAGGCGGCCCCGGGCCGGACCGGGCCTTCGCCGCCTTCAAAGACCTGTGCCGCGCGGAGGTGCCGCCCCATGGCTGACCGGCCCGACGTCCGGGACTTCGAACGGGCCCGGGAACGCTACGCGGAGATCGGCGTGGACGCCGCGGGGGCAATCCGCGCGCTCGCCGAGGTCCGCATCTCCCTCCCCTGCTGGACCCTCGACGACGTCTCGGGATTCGAAGGCGAGGGCGCCGCGCTCGCGGGAGGCGGCCTCGCCGTCACCGGCGCCCATCCCGGCCGCGCCCGGGGGCCGGAGGAACTCCGACGCGCCCTCGACGTCGCGCTCGCGCTGATCCCGGGCCGCCACCGGCTCAACCTCCACGCGATGTATGGCGAGTTCGGCGATCGCCGCGTCGACCGCGACGCGATCGGCCCGGAGCACTTCGCCGGCTGGGCCGCCTTCGCCGCGGAACGCAGGCTCCTTCTCGATTTCAACGCCACGTGCTTCTCCCATGAGCGCGCCGCGTCCGGGACGACGCTCGCCTCGCGGGACCCGGGGACCCGCGCCTTCTGGATCGAGCACGTCCGCCGCTGCCGGCAGATCGCCGCGCACTTCGGCCTCGGCCAGGGAGCGCCCGCCCTCCACAACCTCTGGATTCCGGACGGGGCCAAGGAGGCGCCCGAGGACCGGCTCGGTATCCGCGCCACGCTCCGGGAGTCCCTCGACGCGATCTACGCCGTGCGCCATGACCCCGTCCACCTCCTCGACTCGGTGGAGAGCAAGCTCTTCGGCCTCGGCAGCGAGTCCTTCGTCGCCGGCTCCCACGAGTTCTACCTCGCCTACGCGCTGAGCCGGGGGCTCCTCGTCTGCTTCGACACCGGCCACTTCCACCCCACGGAGTCCGTGGCCGACAAGCTCTCGGCGTGGCTCGCCTTCGCCCCCGCCGTCCTCCTCCACGTCTCGCGCGGGGTCCGCTGGGACAGCGACCACGTCCCGCTCTTCGACGACGCGGTCCGGGAGCTGATGACCGAGGCGGTGCGGTGCGGCCTCCATCGCGTCCACATCGCCCTCGACTTCTTCGACGCCAGCCTGCCGCGCGCCGGCGCGCTGGCCCTCGGAGCGCGGGCGGTCCAGAAGGCGCTCCTCTTCGCGCTGCTCCGGCCGGCCGCGGATCCTCTCGCCCCGGAGGCCGGCGACGACGCTTTCCGCCACCTCGCGCTCGTCGAGGCGCTCTCCACGATGCCCTTCGGCGCCGTCTGGGCGCGCTTCTGCGAGGAGCACGCCGTCCCGCCGGCGCTCTGGCCCCGACCGGCGGTCTGACCCCGAGCTGGATGACCGGGACGGTCACGGCCGGTCGCGCGCGGCCACGCCCGCAACGATCGGTTCGAGACCCCGGCCTGACCGCGGAAACCGGAAGCCGTGGCGCACCGGAGCCCTCGGTTATAGTGGCGCCGCACCACGACCACGGGAGACGAAGCTGATGGATCCGGCGCTCGAGGCATTGCTCACGGGACTCATCGACTACGCGGGGCTCTTCCCCCCCGCGAAGCTCGCCATGGGGCCGGCGATCGCGACCTACCTCGCCGACCGGAAGGGGCCCCATGCCTCCCTGCTCGCGCGGTTCATCTGTCCGGCGAGCCGCCTCGGTGAACTCGCGCCGCTCCTGCCCGCGGAGGAAAGCGTGGTCCTCTCGATCCTCGTCGCCAACCCGGGCGAACTGCCGGGCCTCCGGACCTTTCTCGACGCGCAGGCCTCCCGCGTCGACCTCGGCGGGATCGAGACGAAGCTCCCCGCGGACCCCGCGGCGGCCGGCGCCTTCGCGCGCGACTTCGCGTCGGCGGCGCGGGACGCCGGCCTGCCCGCGGTCCCCCTCGCCTTCGAGGCGGGATTCGCCGGCGACTGGCGGGCACCCGCGGCGGCGGTGGCGAAGGCGCTCACGGCGGTGCCGGGGGCGATGCTCAAGATCCGGTGCGGCGGCGAGAAGCCGGCGGCCTTCCCCTCCCCGCTCCAGCTCGCCTGCGCGGTGGCGGCCTGCCGCGACGCCGGCCTGCCGTTCAAGGCCACCGCCGGCCTGCACCACCCCGTCCGCGGCGTGCGGAGCGAGGCGGGCGTGACGATGCACGGCTTCCTCAACGTGTTCGGCGGCGCGGTTCTGGCCAGGGTCCACCGCCTCGCGGACACCCGCCTCGCGGAGATCCTCGCCTCGGAGGACCGCCGGGCCTTCTGGGTCCGGGCGGGGCGCTTCGGCTGGGGCGGCCTCTCCGCCGCCGCCGCGGAGATCGCCCGCGCGCGGGAGAGCCTCGCCACGTCCTTCGGATCGTGCAGCTTCGCCGAGCCGACCGCGGACCTCTCGGCCCTCGGCCTGTTGCCGGGAGCGGCGTCATGAACATCGAGCATGTGGCCTACAACGTGAAGGACCCCGCCGGGCTCGCCGAGTGGATGGCGGAGCACCTCGGCTTCCGGATCATCTTCATGGGCGGGCCTCCGAAGCACGGCCGGTTCCTCGCCGACGGCGCGGGCCGGGCGGTGGTGGAGTTCTATCGGGACGACTCGGTGGAGGGCCTCGGTGACCGGCCGCCCCACCCCATGACGATCCACCTCGCCCTCGTCTCCGCCGACCCGGACGCGGACCGCGCGCGGCTCCTTGCCGGGGGGGCGGAACCGCTGGGCGAGGCGGAGACGAGCCCCGCCGGCGACCGGTTGGCCCTGGTCCGGGCGCCCGGCGGCCTCCCGATCCAGCTCGTCCGCCGGGCGAATCCGCTCCGACCCGCCAGGGGAGAAACGGCATGAACCCCTTTCCGATCGAGAATCTGCCCTTCGGCGTTTTCTGCCCGGCGACCGGCGGCGACCCGCGCATCGGCGTGGCCTTCGGCGACGGTGTGCTCGACGTGCGCGCGGCGGTCGGCGCGGCTCTCTTCCCGGGCTCCGCACCGACTCTTGCCGCCGCGCTCTCCGCCCCGGTGCTGAACCCGCTCATGGCCCTCGGCCGCCCGGCATGGCGGGAGGCGCGCGGGCGGATCGGGGAGATCCTCCTCGCCGGGAAGGCGCCGCTCCTCCCCCTTCGCGGAGTGCGGATGCTCCTGCCGGCGACGATCGGCGACTACACCGACTTCTACTCCTCCCGGGAGCACGCCACCAACGTGGGGATCATGTTCCGGGGCGTGGAGAACGCGTTGATGCCGAACTGGCGGTGGCTGCCGGTCGGCTACCACGGCCGGGCCTCGTCGATCGTGGTCTCGGGGACCGGCTTCCGGAGGCCGTCCGGCCAGCTCTGCCCGGACGAGACGTTGCCCCCGGTCTTCGGCCCCTCGCGCCTCCTCGACTTCGAACTGGAGGTCGGCTTCTTCGTGGGGCCCGGAAATCCCCTCGGCGAACCGATCCCGATCGAGCGTGCCGAGGAGCACATCTTCGGCCTCGTCCTCGTGAACGACTGGAGCGCCCGGGACATCCAGAAGTGGGAGTACCAGCCGCTCGGGCCGTTCCTCGGCAAGAGCTTCGCGACCTCGATTTCGCCGTGGGTGGTCCCCCTCGACGCTCTGGAGCCTTTCCGGTGCGCGGGCCCGGTCCAGGAGCCCGAACCGCTCCCCTACCTGCGCGCGCCGGTCCCGGGCGCCTTCGACATCGAACTGGGGGTGGACCTTGACGCCGCGGGTGAGAGCGGGCCGGTCACGGTCTGCCGGAGCAACTTCCGCCACCTCTACTGGAGCATGGCGCAGCAGATCGCCCACCACACGGTGAACGGCTGCAACCTGCGGCCGGGCGACCTCCTCGCCTCGGGGACGATCAGCGGCCCCACCCCCGACAGCTACGGGAGCCTCCTCGAGATCACGTGGCGCGGGACGAAACCGATCCGGCTCCCCTCCGGCGCGGAGCGGAAGTTCCTCGCCGACGGCGACCGGATCACGATGTCCGGTTCCTGCGCGCGGGATGGTCTTCGCCTCGGCTTCGGCGAAGTCACCGGCCGGGTCCTCCCCGCGGGTGCGGATCCGGCGTCCTGAGCCACGCGAGTTCGGCGGCATCGCCGGGCGAAAAGGTGAAAAGGTACGTACGTCCCCGAGCAGCTCGCTGGGCGAAAAGGTGAAAAGGTACGTACGTCCCCTGGCGGCGGGTCAGCGGAGGAGGCGGCGGAGGAGCTTGTTCGAGGCGGTGCGGGGGAGGGACTCGAGCAGGCGGACCTCCTCCACGCGGAACAGCGGGTTCAGCGTCGCGCGGATCGCCTCGTTCATGCTCGCGCGGAGATCCTCCGGGTCCGGCGCGGCGCCGGGAGCGGGTACGCCGAAGACCACGAGGCGGTCCGGCCCGCCGCCCTCCGGCGGCACCGCCACCGCGGCCCACTCCAGGAGCCCCCCGATCCCCGAAAGCGCGCGCTCGATCTCCGCCGCGCTCACCTTGATCCCGCCGAGCTTCATCGTGTCGTCCACCCGGCCGTGGGCCCGGTAGAGCCCCCCGGGCAGCCGCTCGATCCGGTCGCCGTGCCGCCGCAGCACCTCCCCGTGCGGCCCGGCCGGCGCGCCGGCGAAGTAGACCTCGTGGTGGTCCCGATTGAGGAGCCGCGAGGAGAGCCCCGCCGACGGCGGGACCAGGAAGACCTCCCCGGTCTCCGCCTCGCGTCCGTCCTCGTCTATGAGCACGAAGTCGAGCCCCGCCGCCTTCGCGTTGAACGTCCCCGGCACGCAGGGCTCGGTCACCGTCCCCGTGATGTACCCACCGCCGATCTCCGTGCCGCCGCAGTACTCGATGACCGGCTTCCCCCCCGCCCGCTCCATGAGCCAGCGCATGTCGCCGGCGTTGCTGCACTCCCCGGTGGAGGAGAAGAGCCGGATCCCCGACCAGTCGAGCCCCTCCGCCGCCCCCGACGCGCGCCACGCCGAAACGAGGCTCGGCACGAGGCCCAGGTGCGTGACTCCGGCGTCCCGCACGAACTCGCAGAAGGGCCGCCCGGTCGGCGCGCCGTCGAAGAGGGCCAGCGCCGCCCGGTTCACGAGCGCGGCGAAGACGAGCCACGGCCCCATCATCCAGCCGAAGCTCGTGGGCCACGCGACGACGTCTCCCGGCCGCACGTCGTGGTGGAGGTGCGCGTCGGCCGCACACTTGAGCGGCGTCAGGTGCGTCCACGGGATCGCCTTGGGGTCCCCCGTGGTGCCGGAGGAGAAGAGGATCGTGAGCGGGTCGTCGGGCTCCCGGACCGCGGCGGCCTCCACACCCGAGGCCGGCAGGAACTCCTCGAAGGAAACGTCGGAGGCCCGCAGCGCCACCGCGAGCCGCTCCCCCGCCGAGAGCACGATCGTCCGCGGCGCCCCGGCCTCGGCCACCTTCTCGTAGAGCGGCAGGACCTTGCCACCGCGCCGGACGACGTCCGCCGTGACCACCGCCTCGGCGCGCGAGATCCGAAGTCGCGCGCCGATCTCCCCCGCCGCGAAGCTGTCGGCGATCCCCACCGAGGCGAAGCCCGCCTTGGCGATGCCGAGCCAGATCGCCACCGCCTCGGCCGTCATGGGCATCGCGATCGCCACCGGGGCGCCGGGGTCGAGCCCGAGGCCGAGGAGCCCCCGCGCCACCCGCGCGGAGAGGGCATCGAGGTCGCCGAGGCTCATCGTGGCCACCGGCCGGCCTTCCCCGCCGGAAACGATCGCCGGCCGGTCGGGGTCGCCGGCAAAACAGCTCTCGGCGATGTTCAGCTTCGCGCCCGGGAACCAGCGCGGCTCTTCCACGCCTCCCGACAGGTCGAGCACCGTCTCCGCCGGTGCCCGGAAGCGGATCCCGAGCCTCGCCGCCATCTCCCCCCAGAAACCGGCCCGGTCGGCGACCGACCACGCGTGGAGCGCCGCGAAGTCCGGGAAGCCCTTCCCGGCCATGATGCGACCGGGGTTGCTTTCGGCGATGCTCTCCTTCGTCGGGATCCACGCGGGCTCGAGGCTCATGGCCGGGGATGATAGCAGCCGGCGGCCCCGCGTGCGGTACCGTTATCCCGCATGGGCCGGGAGACGGGCACGCTGTCGGTGGTCATACCTGTCCTGAACGAGGAAGCCGTTCTCGACGAGTTGCTGCGCCGCCTCGCCGGCGCCCTCGACGCGGTCCCGGGCCTCGCGTGGCGAGCGGTCTTCGTCGATGACGGCAGCACGGACCGGACGGCGGAGATCCTCCTTTCCCGGGGGGAGAAGGACCCCCGGATCGGCCTCCTTCGCCTCTCGCGGAACTTCGGCCACCAACCGGCGATCTCGGCCGGCCTCGCCCACGCCGACGCCGACGCCGTGGTCATCCTCGACGCCGACCTGCAGGATCCCCCGGAGGTGATCCCCGACCTCGTGACGGCATGGCGGAACGGCGCCGACGTCGTGGTGGCCCGGCGCCGCAGCCGGAAGGAGCGCGGGCTGCGCCGCCTCGGCTTCGCCCTCTTCCACCGCTTCTTCGGCCTCCTCTCGGACTTCCCGGTGGCGGCGAACGCCGGCGTCTTCGGCCTCCTCGATCGCGCCGCGGCGGAGGAACTCCGGAGACTCACGGAGCGCAACCGCTTCCTCCCGGGCCTCCGTAGCTGGGTGGGGTTCCGGCAGGCCGTGGTCCAGTACGACCGGGAAGAGCGGGCGGAGGGCGCGCCGAAGCAGACCTTCCGCCGCCTCGCCCGTTACGCCATGGACGGCATCTTCTCGTTCTCCTACAAGCCGCTGCGGCTCCTCATGGGCGCGGGCATCGTGGTCAGTCTCATCGGCTTCGGAACCGCGAGCTTCTTCATCGGGAAGAGGCTCCTCGGGTACGAGCAGGCCTTCACGGGTTTCACCACGCTCGTGTCGCTCGTCCTCTTCCTCGGGGGCCTCCAGCTCATCGCGCTCGGCCTTCTCGGAGGCTACCTCGGCCGCATCTACGACGAGGTGAAGGCCCGCCCCCTCTACATCGTGAAGAGCCGCCACGGCCTCGCCGGGTCCGACCGCCCACCGGCTTGAACGGGTTGCCCCCCGATGGCGGGCTTCAACCCCGAGGCCCTGTCACCCGATCTCTTTTCTGGCGACGTCGGCCGGGTGGAGGATGATCCGGTCGGGAGTGCCCGGAGCAAGAGCGTGAAGATGCGAACCCGCCCCGAAAGCTCCGGCGCCCGCCGGTTGAAGAGCGAGACCGATGGCACTCGTTTTCTGGGAAGGCGCCCCATTCTCCACGCTCCACGAAGCCGAGGCCGAGGCCCGGCTCTCGCGGGAGCTCTCGGCGGTGCTATCGGATTCCCCCACGGAGATCCACGTGGCCTTCTCGTTCCACCTGCCGGGCGCGCAGGTGGACGTCGCCGTGCTGGGTCCGGGCGGAATCGTCGTGGGCGAGATTGAGGAATGGCCGGGCCTGGTGCACGGCGACCTCAACGGCCCCTGGACGGTGGCTCTCCCCGACGGGAGTGCCTTCATCGTCGGGCATCGGGAGAACCCCTACGCGCAGTGCCGGAGGATCCTGCACGTCGGGGTCAGCCGGGCCCGCGACCAACTCTACGTCTCGGCCCCCGATCATCTCTCGAACCGGGGCCGTGGATTGTCGCGTTTCCTCCCGATCATGGAACCCGCCATGGAGGTCCGCGACCTCCGCTGATCCGGATCGCGTTGACCCCGTTTGAAGCGCGGCCACCCGAGGTTCCCCCTGACGACCCGGGGCATCAATCAGGCGCGGGCACGGGCGGCGGACGGGGCGATCGGGATCCGGCCGGCGAGGATCGTCCGGAGGTCCCTCGCGAGGCGGTCCATGTCGGGAACACGGTCGGCCACGCGCTTGGCCATCATCCGCTCGATGAGCCTCGAAAGGGGACGCGGGAGGTCGGGAATGAGGTCGCGCGGTGGACGCGGCACGGCCTTCACGTGCATCCGCATGACCTCGCTGCGCGACGCGCCGGTGAAGGGCGGCCGCCCGCACACCATGGCATAGAAGGTCGCGCCGAGGGAATACATGTCGGTGGCCGGTGAAAGCCGCTTTCCCAGGCACTGCTCCGGAGAAGCATAGGCCGCGGTGCCCACCGGCCGGCCCGTGGCGAGCCAGCCCTTCAGGGTGCTGATGTCCTTCGCGATCCCGAAGTCCGTGAGGCGTGGGCGTCCGTCGCGGTGGAGGAGGATGTTCTCGGGCTTGACGTCGCGGTGGACCAGTCCCCGGCGATGGGCATGGTCGAGCGCCTCGGCCACTCCGATCACGATCCGCGTCGCGCGACGCCACTCGATCGGGCACCGGGCCACGAGGTCCGCGAGTCGCGGACCGCCGACGAACTCCATCGCGAGGTAGTGGTAGCCGCGGACGAACCCGGCGTCGAAGATCGAAGCGACGTTCTCGTGATCGACGAGCCGCGTCGCCTCGGCCTCCGCACGGAACTCCTCGACGCCACGGGGGTCCAGGGCCTTCTCGGGGCGAAGCACCTTCACCGCCACAGACCGGCCGGCCGCGTCGAGCGCCTCGTAGACCACCCCCGCCGCGCCCTCCCCGGCGACGCTGAAGAGCGCGTACTCCCCGAGCACCTCTCCTGGCGCCGGCAGTGGAAGATCGGAGCAGATCATCGGCACACCTGTATCGCACGCTGCTGATCGATCGCTCCACGCAATCGGCGCGCCGAAGCGTCCCGAGCCGGCGGCGACCCGGGTTCCGCCAACGATCGTTTTCAGATCGTGCGATCCGGGATCAGCGCAGGCCTGTTTCACGCCGGTCATGCTCCCTTCCTGACCACCGGGGACCTGTCGCGCCGTCCAGAGACCCGAACCTTCCCCCCGTCGGGATCTGAGTTACCGTCGGGCGCCGCGCCACAATGGGGCCGTGAGATTCCGCGGCCTCCTGCTCCTCCCGCTCCTCCTCGCCTGCGCGCCCCCCCCCGCGGAGGAGGAGGTCACCTTCCTCGTGACCGCCGACACGCACTTCGGTCACCCCGGATGCACCGAGGCAAACCGCCGGCAGATCGAGGCCATGCTCGGTCTGCCGGGGAAGCCGTACCCCGCGGAGACAGGCGGGGTCATCGGCCGGCCCCGAGCCATTCTCGTCGCCGGAGACCTCACCGAGTCAGGGGACGCGGCCTCCTTCGAGGAGTTCCTCGCCGCCTACGGATCGCTGCCGTTCCCGCTCTACGAGGCCACGGGCAACCACGACCGGGGCCCGCCCCTCCTGCGCCCCGTCCTCCTGGGGGTAGCGCGCCGCCACGGGTCGCTCACGTACTCCTTCGACCTCGGGCCGCTCCGGGTCATCTGCCTCGACCGGTACCCCGATCGCAGGAACCTCGCGTGGCTCGCGACGGACCTCGCTCCGATCCCCCCCGACCGGCCCCTCGTGCTCTTCTTCCACTACCCGCCCTGCGGTCCGTACTCCGACTGGTGGACGGAGAAGGAGAAGGCCGCGTTCGTCCGGGCCGTCGAGGGGAGACGCGTCATCGCGGTCTTCTGCGGCCACTGGCACGGGTCGAGCCACACCGTCTGGAACGGACTCGACGTCTACAACGTCGGCTCGCCCAAGCACTCCGATCGGAGCTTCGCCGTCGTCCGGGTGAAGGGCCGCCGCTTCGCCGTGGCCCTCTTCGACCAGGAGACCGGCGCGTTCCGCTGGACGCACGAGAAGGACCTGTGGCGTGACGACCCGGTGTGAGGCCGGAGTCGCAGAGCGGTCGATCCCCGCCGAGACCTTCCACCCGCCGCTTCCGGTCGCGCACACGGACCTCCTGCCGGGCGGGGAGGGGACGTACGTACCTTTTCACCTTTTCCGGCCCGATCACCGGCGACC
>JALOQY010000401.1 GCA_025459285.1 Planctomycetota bacterium
CCCGGCCGTCGAAGTGATCGACCGCGCGCTCGTCGCCCTCCGCCGACGCTGAACCGGTCTGCGGAGGTGTCGGCCGATCACCGCCCGGTCGGGGATCTGGTGAGCGTCACCTGCGAACGCTGATCTCGAACTGCCGGGGACGATGCTGCGACCACGCGACATTCGACGCTCCGTCGGGCGCTCCGTGAGCCGAGACGCTCAGGGCCGGCCGGACCGGAGTGTGCGCCAGAACGCGAGGATCTCCGGTTCCTCGATGTCCAAGGCCAGCGCGGTGATCGTGCGGTCCAGCCGGCCAAGGTCCATCTCGCGGTGACGGGCGCGCAGAAGACCGGCGACGTCGTCCCGGTCCTTCGGACGTTCGGAGATGATCTTCATCAGGATCAGGTCTTCGGCGATGGCGACTTTCACCTCGACGCCACCCACGATCTCGGGTCGCGCCCTCGCCATCGCGTCGTGCTCGAAGGGCAGTCCGGCGAGAATGACGTCCACCGGGGTGCCGTCGGACCCGATGAACGGGACGACCATCGTCTCCTCGGCGAAAGCCTGCGGGTCCTCGACGCGCGGGCGAAACATCGGTGCGAGAGCCACGAGAAGACGGTCGACCTCCCCGATGGGGCAGGCGACAACCACGTCCACGTCGCGCGTGAGACGGGGGACGCCGCGGACGAGCAGGGCAAGGCCGCCGACCAGCATGTACGGGATCCGTGCCCGGGCCAGGGCCGCGGCGAGGCCCTCGAGCGTGCGGGCGAAGTCCGGGCGCTCAGTCACGGATCCTCGCGAGAGCCGCGCGGATGCGGCGGCGCCGCTGGCGGATCTCCTGCGAGTCGACGGGTTTACCGGCAGGGACGCCGAGGTCGTGGGCCAGCGCGCAGACCTCCGAAAGCCAGCGCAGCAGCGTCTCGACCTCTGCGGGCGCCTCCGGCGCCTCCCACGCGGCGAACCGCCGCCACCGCTCCCGCCGGGCCTTCAACTCGTCGCGTGTGATCACTGATCCATTCTACCGCTCGCGCAGGGACCGGGGTCAGGTCTGCGGCGGTCGAAGCGCGAGACATCGCTCGAAAGGCAGCGACGGCCGGGCCGCACACGCGGACGGAACCGAAGAGGTCGTCGATGCCGCCGGCCGGTCAGGATGAGTCGACCGCCGTTCACAGGCAGACGGAGGGGCACGCCACCACGAGGTTCTGAAAGGAGGGCGTCACCAGTGTCACAGGCAGGGAACTTCCACGGAGCGAGAGGCCCGACGGCTCAGAAGGCCCGCGGGACGAGGCTTCCAGGGCGTCGGGGCAGCGTGTCACCAGCGTCGCCGGTGACGTTCCCCCGTTTCGCGCGAAGGAGAAAGGAAGGGAGGGGGGAGGGGGTGAGGGTGGTGTCGACCACTCTTCGTTTTCCGGGACCGAATGCGGGGGTGTCACCGGTGACACCTGTGGCGCCCTCTCTCGGAGGGCCGTCCTGCGCCGGAGCCGTCTTCCTTGACCTCCGTTCGCGGGGGCGCGTCTCCGGCTACCGACATGGCGGTCCCCCTCGTCGAGCGCAAAGGAAGTACCCTCGAAGCCCTCGGAGACGGCGACGGAGCACCCGGCGTCCCTCTTCAGCCGTCACCGGTTCACGGACGGGCGTCACCACCAGCTCCTCGGACAGGGGACTGTCACATCCTCCAGAACGGCGCCGCGGTGACCGATCTCCAGGCCATCCTCGGCCATGTAAACCTCGCCACGACCCAGGTCTACGCGCGGATGGTCGACGAGCGCATGCGGGCCTCGATCCGGGCTCTGGACAACGGGATGGGGAGGACGGAGGGCGGGAAGGGCGGCGAGGCCATGTGACGCGAAACACGCTGGGAGGCGGTCGCGCGCCGTCACAACCCAAGGAGGATGCGGAGGCGATCCTCGACTGCCTTCATCGTGGCGGGGGAGACCCGTCCGACGCGGCGGGTCAGGCGTTCCCGTGCCACAGAACGGACGTCCTCGCACTTCGCATAGCTCGCCCGGTCGAGTCCGCCCTCGGGCGGCACAAGGGCGACGTGAAACGGGATCCCGCGCCTCGTCGTCGTGATCGGCAGGAGGACTACCAGGTCGGCGGGCCCCTCGTTGAAGGGGTCCACGGAGACGACGAGCCCCGGCCGGTGCCCGGCCTGCCCGTGTCCGCGGACGGGGTTCGAGTCCACGAACCAGACATCGCCGCGGGACGGCGTCGGAGGGGTCACCGGCGCTTCTCCCGGGGGAACGCCGCGGCGTCCCACTCCCGCCGCTCCCGTCGCTCCGCCTCCCATGCGGCCCCATCCTCGCGGAGGGCCAGGAAGGCCGAATTCGCCGCCTCGAGGAACCGCTGGCGCCGGTACGCCTCGATGGCCCGATCGAGGACCGCCTGCATCGTGGTCCCTTCGTGGGTGGCCAGCTCCCGCAGCATCCGCTTCGCGCCCTCAGAGATCCGCACGGGGCTTCGCGCTGTCGACATGCAGGCTCCTGTGTAACCTGATCTGTATACGAAATGGGCTACCAGACAGGCGACTCCGGGTCAACACCGACGCCAGGGACGGCGCCGCGGGGCCACCCGAGCCCGTCTTCAAGGGGCACGGGTCGGGATTCCGGGTGACACTGTTCCCGGTTCCGACCGGCGCCCCGGAACTCGACGCCCTCGGCCAGGCCGTTCTGGAGTTCGTCCGGAAGCGCCGCGGCAGCGGATACTCGTCTTCGCCGCGCCGGGGGCGGCGGCACTGCGGCCCGGAGAGGCGACCAGCGCTCGGCGTGTGGCGAAGGAGGTGCGGCATGAACGGAGGGGAACCCGGCTCCGGGCGTCTCCCGGATCTCCCGGCATGTCCGCCCATCCCGGCGCCGCCGTGGGCCATTCCGGGGAATGCCACGGGTCCGCTCGTTAGAAGTGGACCACCGTGCTTCGGCTCCCAGAGCCGTGAGATCCGCGGAAACGCTCGGGTCTAGCGGTGTGCCGCGCGCTCTGCCCGTTACTGGCAAGCATGAGTGAGTCCTTTCACGCCAGTGTCCAAGGGAGCGGACGCCCCGCATGCTCGGGCCGGTGCGGATCCACGTCGACCGGGTGGACGGCCTCGGCGACTCCCTGAGTTCGAGGCGTTCCTCTCGGCCGGTTTCGACGAGGCCGGCGGCCACGCCGCGATCTCGGACCTGCGGGCCTGCTTCGAGATTCCCGAGGAGGACCTCCTCTCCGACTCCTGCCTGGACCTCGTCCTCGCCGGCATTCCCTCGACGTAGCCGTGGGCCGAACAGCTCGGTCACTGGAGCCGCAGGGTCAGCTCGGCCTCCGTGCCGAGGGTCACGTCGAGCGCCTCCGCCGAGCCGACGCCCTCCACCCAGAGCCGCGCGTCGTACGTCCCCGGTACCCAGAACGGGCACGAGACGCATCCCCGTGGGTCCGTGAAGAAAGTGGCGCCGAAGCTGGTCCACTCGAGTTGCTTCGGAGTCAGCCTCACGAGTACGCGCCCGACGTACGGTTCTCCGTCCTTCCCGAGGACATGGATGAGGAGGCGGCACGCGGCCGGCAGGGCGATGTCCTCCCGGAGTATCTCTGCCCCGATCTGCCGCTCCCCGAGGCTCCGGAAACCGTAGCCCTCACAGGAGACGACGAGCCGGTAGGGGCCGGGGGGCACGTCTTCGATGCGGTACTCGCCGCGGTCGTCGCTCGAGCCCCGCACCACGACCCGGCCCCGGAGGCTCACCTGGGCCCCTCGGACGGGTGCCCCGCTCGCGGCTTCCGTCACGATACCGGTCATCGCCGGCACGCCGACCTCGATCTGCACGTTCTTGGCCTCGTTCTCGCCAAGGTCCGCCCATGCGGAGACGGAGGAGTAACGGGGGTCGCCGACGCTCAATCGGTACAGCCCAGCGGGCAGGCTCTCGAAACCGAAGGCGCCGCGGGCATCGGTCTTCTGCGCCCCGTGGTCCGCTGAGGATCCGAACCCCGTGACGGCGACGATCGTGTCCGCGACGGGCGTCCCGTCCCGGCGGGTGATCGTCCCTGGGAGGGCCGAACTGCCGGGGGGAAACGGTATCGTCCCCTCGGTGACGCGCCCCGCCAATACGGGGACGCCGAGAGCGC
>JALOQY010000402.1 GCA_025459285.1 Planctomycetota bacterium
CACGATCGTCGCCGTCGTGTTTCTGCGCCGCCGCGCGCGGGCGGCGGGCAAGGAGGTCCGGAGCTGGAGCGGCCTCGGGCTGCGCCGATCGTGGAGGCCGTGGCAGGCGGGTCTCGCGATCGCCCTCCTCGGGGGGCTCGGCTGGCTCTCCCGCGCCGCCGGCAGTCCCACGAACTACCCCCTCGGCGTGACGCACGGCCCATACAACGTCGCGGCGCTGGCTTTCTGGACGGACCCGGTGCACGTCGTCGGCAAGCCCGCGGCGCCCGCGGCGAAGGCGCCGGTGGCACCGGCCCCGGCCGGTGCGGCGGTGTCGGCACCCGCGGCGCCGGAGGTCGCGGGGAAGGCACCGCCGGCCCTTCCCCGCCCGAAGGTCGTCTGGTGGCTCGTGGCCCTCGTGACGAGCATGGTCGGCGGTTCCTTCGTGAGCGCGAAACTCGGCGGCCGGGCGAAGCTCCTCCCGCGTCAGCCCGGCGAAACGATCGTCGCCTTCCTCGGCGGCCTCCTCGTCGGCCTCGGCGCCGGCGCGGCGAAAGGCTGTGTGGTCGGCAACATCATCTCCGGCGTCGGCCTCCTCAGCGTCGGCACGGCGCTCTTCGCGGTCACGACGTTCCTCGGCAACCAGGCCGCCACGTGGTTCTACCTCATGGGCGGCGGCTTCCGGTCCCGCCGCTGAGCCACCGGGAGGAGCCTCTCACCAGCCGAGGGCGCCGCGGAGCTGTGCCCGGCGGATCATCAGCCGGTGGAGGAACTCTTTGGTCATCGCGCCGTGGGAGACATCGGGGCCGGCATCCACGGGCCCGCCGGTCGGGCCGGTCCAGGGCGTCGGGAAGACCACCCGGTCCGATTGCTCGAAGACCTCGAGCAGGAGCGGCCTCTTCCCGGTGTCGAGCAGCAGCCGGCCGGCGAACGGAAACGCCGGCTCGACCACCCCGCCCACCACGAGGCGGAGATCTCCCCCTCTGGATTCGCCGCGCTCCGGCCGGAGGGGGCGCGTGGAGGCGGCGCCCGCCGCCGCGAGGATCTTCGCCGCCACGGCGCGGAACGGCTCGGTGTCCGGCACGGCCATGGGCAGGTCGGACTGCCCGAAGAATTCCTCGTGGAGGGCGAGGCTCGTGGCAAGAGCCCGGAGACCATCCGGCGCCGCACGGCGGTACAGCTCCGCGGTCGCGAAGACGAGGACCTCCACGGGCCGGTTCGAGATGAATGCGACGTGGCCGAGGACTCCGTTGCCGTAGCCGCCGGGCAGGACCGCGAACGCCGAGACGGTCGCCTGCACCCGGGCCGCGAAGCGCGGCGCCGAGAGGACATCCCGCACCGACGGTCCTTCGGCGGGCAGGCCGGCCAGGAAGCCCTGGGCCCGGACCAGGTCCCGCAGGGACGGCGGGTCCCGGAGGAAGAAGTCCACCTTGCGCTGCCCGAGAGGCGCGACGGGGCCCAGCGAGCCGGACGCGAACCCGGTGTCGGCCGGGCCCCCCGCCGCCGGCTTCTCCGCCGGCGGGGGATCCCCGCCCTCGCAGGCCGGGGCGCGCACCACGATCTCCTCGCCGGGGGTCGCGAGGATCGGGCGGCCGAGGAGCCGCTCCCGTCCGCCCGCGTCGACGAGGACCGTCCCGCCGGGCACGAGCAGGGGTCGCGGCGACCCCGCGTTCTCGGGGGCGGCCAGGCGCAGGTGGATGAGGTCGCGCTGCGCCGGACGGAAGGTCAGCGCGGTTCCGGCCGGAGCCGGCCCGGGCGGGGAGCCTTCCGCGGCGTCGGTCATCCCCTCCACGAGGACGAGGGGCACGACGACGGCGGATCGGTGGGCGACGCCTCCGCGCGGCGCGAGGCGTGCAAGGAGGCCGGCGAGGTCCGGCTCCTTCGCGGCCGCCATGTCCGGCGCGATCGGCGCGAGCGGTCCGAGGGCGATCAGGAGGAGGTGAACGGCCGCGCGCCTCATTCGATCACCTCCACGGTGCCCCCGCCGGCGGCCGCCAGGTCGCGCACGGAGTCGGGCACCTTCGTCCGGGTCCGCAGGAGGTAGAGCACGTGGACCCTGGTCTGGTCCGCGGCGAGGTGGATCTTCGCGATCGAGAGGGACCGCTCCGGGTCGTGACAGCGGCTGTCGGCCACGATGGTGATCGCACGCCTCGCCCCCCGTCTCCATGGCATGCGGTCGAGCCCCTCTTCGAGTCCGAGATGGATCGCGGCGCCCTGGGAATCGGCGCCTCCGGCCTTTGCGTCGGCGACGAACCGGCGGACCACGTCGAGGTCATGGGTCAGCGGCAGCACCTGCGTGGTCTCGGGCTGGCGCGCGGTCCGGAAGGCGACGACACCGACCCTCACGTCGCTGCCGAGGTCCGTCAGGGCGCGGCAGCGGAGCAGGATCCGCTCCTGGATCAGGTCCAGATGGCCGCAGACGGAGCCGGTGGAGTCGAAGGCGAAGACGATGTCGAACCGCGGCCGGTCCGGAGGAGGCAGCGGCGTCGTCGGAGGGTTGCTTCCGTATCCCTCCGCAGCCGCCGCGGCCGCCGCCCGACGCGCCGCCTCGAAGCGCAGGAGGTCCACCGCGTGGCGGGCCGCCTCCTGGATCGGCCCCTCCGGGAAGGTGAGCGCGCGCTCCGCGCCAGGCAGCAGGGCGGGGTCCGGCCGGCCCCGGATCGCGTCGAGGGCCGCCATCAGGAGAGTGGTGTCGCGGCTCCTTGCGAGGATCGCCGCGAGGAGTTCGGTGACCTGTTCGCCCGCGTCCGCGCGCCGGGAAAGGGCCTCGAGGGCCACGATCCGCCGCGTGACGTCGCCCTTCTCGTCGGCGGCCACGGAGAGCAGGGCGTGGAGCGAGGCCGGGTCCCCGAACTCCCCGAGCGCCTCGGTCAGCAGGGCGCGGCCGGGACCATCCGGCTTCGGCGAACCGAGTCGCTCGAGGAGGGCCGCGCGTCGTCTAGCGCCGTCGAGGGAGCGGGCCAGGGCCTGCCGCACGCCGCTGATTCCGCCCTCACCGAGCAGGTCCAGGAGCAGGGCCGTGGTCTCCTCGCCGGCGATCCGCCCCAGGGCGGCGGCGGCCTCGATCCGCACCGCCGGGACCGGGTCCGTCCGGATCAGCCGGGCGAGGGCCGTGGCGGCCCGGCCCGAGCCCTCGCCCGCCAGCTGGCGCACGAGGGCGATGCGGTCGCCGGGATCCTGTGCCCCGGCGAGCCGCTCGAGGAGGCCGGCGACGGGATCCTCGCCCCGGGCCGCGGCCGAGGCGAGGAGCAGGACGGCGGTGATCGCGAGAGACCTGAGTGGATGCGGCATGGCGGCGCTCCTCGGCCGGACGATCGGTGCATTCTAACCCGGTGGTGTCGCCACGGCTGTCGCGCGCGGGCGAACGTCGCGGCCGTGCCCGCCTTCGGATATGAAGTGCGGGCCGCATCACCGCGCACCCTGGAGGTCCCCATGACGACCCGGCTCGACCAGCCGGTCCTCGAGTTCGCGAGCGACGACGTGGCGAGACTCCCCGGCTCCGGCACCGTGCGGGAAGCGCTCGACCGGATCCGCGAACGCGGCCTCGGCGAGAGGATCGTCTACTTCTACGTCGTGGACGAGGAGGAGCGTCTGGTGGGGGTCGTCCCCACGCGACGTCTCCTCACGGCGCCCCTCGACGCGCCGCTCCGCGAGGTCATGGTCCGGAGCACGGTCTCCATCCCCCGCGACGCCACGATGCTCGACGTCTGCCACCTCTTCTCGAAGCACCGGTTCCTGGCCCTGCCCGTGCTCGACCCCGGGGGCCGCATCCTCGGCGTCGTGGACGTGGGCATGGTCTCCGGCGAGGTCATCGACGTCTCGGAGCGCGAGCAGCTGCGGGAGATCTTCGAGACGATCGGCGTCCGGATCGCCGAGGTCCGCGGCGCCTCCCCGCTCCGGGCATTCCGGCTCCGTTTCCCCTGGCTGACGGCGACCATCGCGAGCGGGACGATCTGCGCCCTGCTGGTCGGCGCGTACGAGGCGACGCTCGAACGTACGCTTCTCCTCGCTTTCTTCCTCACCCTTGTCCTCGGGCTCGGCGAGAGCGTGAGCATGCAGTCCATGACCGTCATCCTGCACGCGATGCCTCGGCGCCGCCTGCGCCCTGCTCGTGGGACTCATCGTGTGGGTCTGGCACGGGGACGCGCGCGCCGCCGCGGTGGTGGGGGGAAGCCTGGTCCTCGCCCTGACGATCGCCTGCCTGCTCGGCCTGAGCGTGCCGGCGCTCATCCATGCGCTCCGCCTCGACCCCCGGATCGCCGCCGGGCCGGCGACGCTGGCCCTGGCGGACATCGGCACGATCGTCGTCTACTTCACGCTGGCGAGCACGTTCCTGTGACACTGACTTCCGAGATCTTCGCGCCGCTCGCGCATCTCGCGAGAGCGAGCGCCGAAGGCGCCTGCCGCCGCAGGCGGCGCGGCGGGGACGGGCCGGCGCGCCCGAGGGGCGCACTCGTCCCGAAGGGATCCGTGGGAGGATCGACCCGGCGCTTGGTTGCAGTATCGTGAGATGATATCATTGCCCCATGAAGCGCCGGCAGCGACGCACGCTCGAACGGCTCTTCGAGATCCCCGAGCGGGCGGATGTCGCTTGGCGCGATGTCGAGTCGCTCTTCTCGGCCCTTGCGGCGGAGGTCTCGGCCGGTCGAGGCTCCCGCGTCCGCGTCGCTCTCGGCGGAGTGCGCGCGGTCTTCCATCGGCCCCATCCCCGCAAGGAACCCGGCAAGACCATGGTCAGGTCGGTCCGGAGGTTCCTGACCGAAGCGGGAGTCAGGCCATGATGGAACATAGGGGTTACGTCGGCCGGGTCGAATACGACGACGACGCGGGGGTCTTTTGCGGCGAGGTCCTGAACCTGCGCGACGTCATCACCTTCGAGGGGCGGACGGTGGCGGAACTCCGCAAGGCGTTCCGCGACTCCGTGGACGACTACCTCGAGTTCTGCGCCACTCGGGGCGAATCCCCCGAGAAGCCCTACTCCGGGCGTTTCGTCGTCCGGATCGACACCGAGCTCCACAAGGTCATCTCCACGCGGGCCCGGCTCGCCGGCAAGAGCCTGAATGTCTGGGTGCGGGACGTGCTACGGGAGAGTGTCGGACGGAGCGGGGGGCGGCCCCCGGAGGGGAGGCGGACATGAAGGGCCGGCGGGAGGCATGGTCCGCGGGTCCCTGCTTCGCGCCGATCCTGGCGATGACCGTCGCGGCGGCCTGCGCCGTCGGGCCGACGAGGACCGGACTGAGAGCGGAAGACGTGCGGGATCTCGTTCCCGCGGCCTCGGCGATCCGGATGGAGACGCTCGACGAGATCGTCCGGCTCGGGGCCCGGGTGGACCCGCGGAGACTGCCGGAGATGCCGCTCTCCCTGCTCCTGCTGTCGGTGCGGATCGACCGGGAGAGCGAGGACCTGCGGTCCCTGCCGGCGGCGGACGGAGCAGAGCGTGAAGACGACCTGTGGGTGGTCGTTCCCGGGGGCAGGGCCACGGTCTTTCCCGCGGAGTGCCTCCGGGAGGTCGAGGTCCTCACGAACGGGGACCGCGCCACTGGGAAGTTCCGTTTTCGGCGGGAGGGCCTGGGCGAAGGTCTCGTCGAGTTCTCCGCCGAGCGGATCGACGACCGCTTCCGGATCGTCGAGTTCCGCCTACCGGCCGTCGGTGCCACCACCCGGCTCGGGGCGGACGGCCTCTGGCGGTGGTCCGAACGCCGCTGAATCGCGGTTCCGGGGACCTCGCTCCGGCTCCTTGTGGTCAGGGTTCGCCGGGGTCAGACTCCTGCCATGCGGATCGAGCTGCCACTCGGCGGGATGACGAAGGCCGAGAAGATCGAGGCGATGGAAGCCCGGTGGGCTGACCTGTCGCGGGATCCCGACGACTTCTCCTCGCCGA
>JALOQY010000403.1 GCA_025459285.1 Planctomycetota bacterium
CGAGCGGCTCCAGCTGCCCCGCGACCCAGCCCTCGCCCCTCCGGTCCGCCTCCACCGGGCCGCCGGAAGTACAGACCTTCCCGGAGACGGTCCCCGTCCCCTCGAACCGGACCTCCACCTCCGCGGCGGGCCGGGCCTCGGAGACCTCGAATCCGGCGCGGCGCAGCGTTCCCCCGCAGTCCGCCTCCACGATCCAGGAGCCGGCCTCGGGGAGGTGGCCGGAGAACCGGCCCGCCTCCCGCCGCGGCAGATCCCCGAGGAGCCAGCCGGAAGGTGCCGCGAGGATCCGCACCGCGCCGTCCAACGGCCCGCCGGCCGCGTCGACGATCCGCACGGAGACGGAGTGCGGCGTCGCCCGGTCGAAGGAGAAGGGCTCGTCTTCACCGGGCTCCGTCGCGCTGTCCCCCTCCCCGGCCTTCGTACCGGTGGCGGGCCCCCCGGCGCCGACCACGATGCCGGCGCCATCAGGGGGAACCGGAGCGGAGCCGGCCCCTCCCGCTTCCGCGCCCGCCCCGGCGGGAACCGCGGGCGGGCCCTCGACCCCGATCTCCCGCTGGAGGAGGAACACCGCCCCCGCCCCGCAGAGGAGGAGCACGAGAACGACCGCCGGTACCGCCCTTCGATCGCGCATGGCGACCTCCCGGTCGGATTCTACACCCTCGGCCGCGCCCGGTGGCCCCCGGTTTCGTGAAACGGCGGTTCCAGGGGCGGAAGATTGACTCTGAGTCATTCTTCCACCCCTGGACGGCCCGCTCAGTCGGCGGTTTCAGGCTTCGCGGCCCCCTCCCGCTGGCCTGCCGCCGGCCGGCGGGTGAGACTCCGGGCCATCCGGCGGAAGGCGTCGACGGCCTCCGGGTGTCCGTCGCGGCCGGCGAGGCCCTGGGCGAGCCAGTACCGGTCCTCGTCGAAGAGCACGAGCTGGTAGGCGACCATGGGGATGCCCCCCTCCGCGTGCCGCGCCTCGGCCACGATCTCCACGCCGGCCATGCCGTCCGCCTCGACCTCCAGCCGCTCCCGGATCCGGACCTCCCGGATCTGATGGACGGCCTTCAACCGGGCGAAGGCCCAGGCCTTCCTGTCTCGGACATCCGGCCGGCCCGTGGAGGGCCCCACGGCGAGGAGGGGGGCACCCGGGCCCCCCTCCGGGAGCCTCCCCTCCGCGGTGAACGTCCCGCAGCCGTTCTCGACCCGGCACAGGGCGAAGGGTGGGACCGGATCGAGCCGGAAGGCGAGGCCGGCGAAGGGATCGGCCGCCTCCACCTTCCCCACCCGCACGGCGAGGACCGTCTTCCTCATCAGGTCGGAGACCAGCTTCGCCCGGGCCGCCGCGAAGATGCCCGCGAGGCCGATGGTCCGCTGGCCGTCCCCGAGGACGAGGAACCACTCGCGGTAGTCGTGGCCGCCGCGGGAGAGCGCCAGCTCGAAGAGGACCCCCGTCCGCGACCCGATCTCGACCTCCTCCCGGCCGAGCAACCGGCGCTGCTGGGCCCCGAAGGTCTCCGCGGTGCACCCGCCGAGCGCGGTCTCCAGGGGCAGATCCCAGGTCTTCAGGACGAAGGAGGCGCCGTGGGCGAGGTTCTGGAAGCCGATGAACGACGACGCGGGAACGAATCCCTCGGGCACGGGGATGGCCACGTCGCTGTCCCCCAAGGCGCGGTAGCCGTCGTCGACCGGCCTTTCCCCCGCCGGAGCCGGGGCGGCCGGGGCGTCCCCCTCCCCCGCCCGGGCGGCGCCGAGCCACTGCGAACAGGCCAGGAGGAACGGCAGCCAGAGGATCCGGAGTGTCAGGCCCATGCCGGGATCCTGCACTCCGCACGCGCGCCGGTCCAGCGGATTCGCTCCCCGGCCGCACGAAGCGGAGCACGCCGTTCGCGGCGTGGGAGAATGGCCGGACGATGCGTTCCTGGACGCTGGTGATCCTGCTTCTCCCGCTCGGCGGCTGTCCTTCGGAGCGGCCGGCCGCGTCGCCCTTCGACGACACGGGCTTCCGGCGCCTGCCGCCACCGGGGCCATCGGACTGGCTCGCGGTGCACGAGGAGAGCGGGATGGACTTCGACGCCTACGTGGCATCGAATCCGCTCCGGGCCGGCGAGGACGGGACTTTCCTCGCGATCCTCCCCGTGGGGCCGTTCGGCCCGGAGGAGCGGCAGGTCCTCGATCGGAGCGCGGAGTTCTGCGCGTCATGGTTCGACCTCCCCGTGCGCACGCTGCCCGGTGAACCGCTGCCCGGGGACGGCTGGCACCGCGACCGTCCGTGGGGGCGCCAGTACCGCACGGACTACTTCCTGCGCCGCCTGCTTCCCCGGCTTCTCCCGGAGGACGCGGTGGCCCTCTTCGGCGTCACGATGGCCGACCTCTACCCCGACGACTCCTGGAACTTCGTCTTCGGCCAGGCCTCGTACCGCGGGGGCGTCGCCGTCTGGTCCTTCCTCCGGTACTTCGCGGCGTTCGATGGACAGCCCGACACCGCCGGAACACGCCGGCTCGCGCTCCTCCGCGCCGTGAAGCTCGTGGTCCACGAGGCCGGGCACGTCTTCGGCCTACCCCACTGCATCGAGTACGAGTGCGTGATGAACGGCAGCAACTCCCTGGACGAGGCGGACGGCCGCCCGCTCGCGCTCTGCCCGCCCTGCCTCCGCAAGCTCGCCTGGAACCGGGGCTTCGACATCCTCGCCCGCTACAGCCGCCTCGCCGCCCTCGCCGGCACCTGCGGCCTCGCGGCGGAGGCCGACTGGTTCGCCGCCCGCGCCGCCGCCCTCCGGCCCCGGTAGGAGCCCTCCCCGCGTCCGGACAGCGCGACGGACCTTCAGCGCGCGGCGGGTAGACCGGCCTCGATCGCCGCGAAGATCCGGAGGGAGGGCGCGGCAAAACTCCGGACACCGTCCTCCTCGAGTTCCTCCTCCCCCGCGGCGAGGTCGATCCCCGCCTCCGCAGCCGCTCCAGCCGCGCCACGGCCTCCTCCACGCCCTCCGTGAGGCGCGGGGCGGGATCGCCGTGGTCTCGGCAGGCGCAGAGGGTCGCCATCGGCATCGTGTTCACGGTCCGGGGGCCGATCAGCGGCTCCACGTACATGAGGTCGCTGCGCGAGGGATCCTTCGTCCCCATGCTCGCCCACAGCCGGCGCTGTGGCCTCGCGTCGCGGGAGGCAAGCCTCTGGAACCTCCGCCCGGCGCATCGGGCGGTGAACAGGAGGCTGGCGGCCTTCGCGCAGGCGATGGCCGAGCCCCCGATCATCTCCCGGGCCACCGCCGCGCCGGGGCGGCCGGAGCGGGCCACCTCCTCGAGGCTTGTCGGGGGACTTCCACGAGAAGCTCCTCACGTTGAGACACGGGGGAGGGTTCAGTGTCTACGGCCGTCACCTCATCCTCAATGCCGAGCCCGCGTGAGTCCGGAGTCCGGAGTCCGGAGGAACTGCCTGCGAGACGGCTTCATCGACCTCCAGACTCCGGACTCCAGACTCCAGACTGCCTCACCTGGCACATCCCGGATCCCGGGTCCCACCAGGTCCGCTACCATGGGGCCTACGCGAATCGCTCGCGCGCGCTCTACCGGGCGGCGGACGAGGGGACCTCGCCGAAACCCGTCGCGGGGCCGGCCGGGGAGCCGAAGCCCAAGAGCCGGGCGAGCTGGGCGCGGCTGATCCGGAGGGTTTTCGAATGCGACCCGCTGACCGGCCCCCGCTGCGGCAAGCTCATGCGGATCGTCGCCTTCCTGACCGAGCCCCGGGTCATCGACGAGATCCTGCGCCACCTCGAGGCCCATCCCTCGGAGGACCTCTTCCACGCGCGCGACCCGCCGGCGGCGTGACGGCCGGCGGGGCGGGACCCACCTCCGATCCCGAGCCACCGGACTCATCGCTCCCGACGGACGGGAATGGGGAGGGTCTGTTCGCCCCCGGGGATCCGGACCGGTGGGGGAGGGGTTCAGGCAGGGCGAAGCGGGAAAGGGAGCCCGGCTAGCAGCCCGTCGGGGTAAAGGGTCGCGCCGCAGAGATCGTCCTTGGCCCCGACAGGCTGCTAGTTTCTCGGATTTCGCGGGCTACCTGCCCCAGCGTCTCCTTTTGA
>JALOQY010000404.1 GCA_025459285.1 Planctomycetota bacterium
CTCGGCTCGAAGCCCGGAAGGAAGGGGCCCTCGTACCCCCGGGCGGCGATGAAGGTGTGGACGGTGTCGCCGTAGGTGCGGATCGTCGCGCGGCGGACGTGGCCCCGTGGGTCCTGGTCGGTGCGCGGTCCGACGGCGGGTTTCGCGCCGCGATGGACGGCTTCGGCGAACGCGGCGTCGGCGTCTTCCACGAGGAACGCGATATCGCGCACGCCGTCGCCGTGGAGCCTCAGGTGATCGCTCATCTCGCCGTCCGGGCCGAGGGGCGTCGTGAGGACGAGTCGGACCTTCCCCTGTGCCAGCACATAGGACGCCGCGTCGCGCCGGCCCGTTTCGGGGCCGGAGTAGGCGATGCGGCTGAAGCCGAACGCCTTCCGGTAGTAGTATTCGGCCTGCTTCGCGTTGCCCACCCACAGCTCGACGTGGTGGACCGCCTTGATGGCAATCGCTTCGCTCATGGAGGGTCTCCTCAAGCGGGGAGGATAGGCGACGCTGCCCGCAAGTCAACTTCCTGCCCGATAGGGGACGTACGTACCTTTTCACCTTTCCGTCCTCCGGCCGCCGGCGGAACGGATCGGAGGGCCGTCGTGGCCCGGCTTCCCGGCGTTTCCGGACGGTAGCGCCGGTTCCGGATTGGTGACGGCGCACTGGCGTGAGCCGGCGGGCCGGCCCGGGGCACGCCCCTTGCGTCCGGATCGACGTCGAAGGCGGAGGGCTGCCATGACCGGATCTCGCTCACCTGCCGGGTTGTCCGTCGTCCTCCTCGTCCTTTGCGCGGGCGCGCTCGCCGCCGGGGACACAGCGTCGCCGGAGGTTGCACGCGCCCGGGGTCTGCTCGGGGAGGGGGAGTTCGAATCGGCGATCGACGTGCTCCGGGAGGCCGTGGCGAAGAGCCCGTTCGACTTCCCCCTGCGGCTCGAACTCGCCCGGGCCTCCGTCGGCCTCGCCCGGCGGGTCGCCGCCGGAGACGATGCCGGGATGGCGGCGCTGGCGTGGTTGGACGCGGTCTCATTCCTCGAGGATGCGCTGCGTCTCCGCCCCTTCGATGACGAGGGGCTGCGGCTCCTGGCCGAGGCGGCGGAGGGGGCCGGACAGCCCGGGAAGGCCGCGGACGCCTGGCTGAAGGTCCTGCTCGCCTTGCCCGGCGACGCATCGATCCGGCGCCGGGCAGGCCATGCCCTCCTCGCTGCGGGGCGGGCGCAGGAGGCCGTGGAAGCATTCCGGACCGCGGAGGCGATCGAGGGGCCGGAGGCCGAGGCGCTCCTCGCCCGCGCGAGGGCGCACGATGCCCTCCGGCAATCGGCGGAAGCGATGGAGATCGCCGCGCGGCTGTACCGGCTCGAGGCGGCCCGGGGAGTTCCGGATTCCCCGTGCGCACGCGGGTCTCTCGCCCTTCTCTGGTCCGTCGCCCGGTCCTCCGGTCGCCTCGACCGCCTAGAAATCATCCTCGCGGGGTGGTGCGAGCGATACGCGGATCTGACCGCTCCGCCGTACTACCTGGGCTGCGCCCGCCAGGCATTGGGCCGCTCCGTTCCTGCCGCGGAGGCGTTCCGGACCCTCACGGAGCGCGCGCCGGACTGGGCGACGGGCTGGCGGCTCCTCGCCGACGGCCTGCTCGGCGCCGGGAAGCCCGCGGAGGCGGCGGATGCACTCGGAAAGGCCCACGCCCTGGCCCCGGACGAGGGGGAGGACGCCCGACTCCTTGCCGGAATCGCCCGTGCCGCCGCGGGTGCGGGAGACCCTTCCGGAGCGCTTGCCTTTCTCGACCGCCTGCCCGCGGTAGAGGGCGGTGACCGCGACCTGCGCCGGCTCCGGGGGGAACTCCTCCTCCGGGCGGGCCGCGCCGAGGAGGCGGCGCGGCGGTTTTCGGCCCTGCTGGCCGATGACCCCGCCGATGTCGGGCTCGGTACCCGGCTCCAGAAGGCCGTTGCGCGCCTCCTTTCCGCGGGAGCCGCTCCCGCCGACCTCGCTGTCCTCCGCCGGTCGCCGGCCGAAGGTGCCGGTGCTCCGGCCATGATCGCGGATTTCGAGGACTCCGAGGTCCTCGTGCGGCTCTCCCGGGGGGCGGAGGGGCGGCGCGAGGGAGGCACGTTCCGGTTCGCCCGCCGCCCGGATCGCGGGGCGCTCCCCGCGCGCCTCTCGGTGCAGTTCCTCCCGGAGATCGATGCCCGGCCGTACGCGGCGGTGCGATTCGATGTGCGAGGCTCCGAGGGCATCGTCCTCCGCGTCGGCGCGAAGGACCGCTGGGACGACTACGACCTCGATCTGCCCATGATGAACCGGTTCTTCCATCGGGAGGCCGTGCGGCTCTCGGGGGAGCGAAAGACTGTCGTGCTCCCGCTCGACGGGTTTCTGGCTCCCGGCGACGCCGGCACGGTCCCGGGACTCGCGAGGGAGGCGCTTCGTGCGGTGACCTTCGAGATCGAACCCGGAGAGATCTACCGGGCGGACGAGGTCGAGGTCGACAACGTGGCCCTCGTGACCGCCGCCGAGGTCGCGGAGGACCTCGTCGACTTCGAGGCGGACCCCGCCGAATCGATCGTCTCGTTCGAAGGGGCGGCCGCTCCGCTCCAGTCCGTCCCGAGGATCGGACAGACGGTGGAGGATTACCCCGCGGACGCCACGACGTTCGTGAATCCGCTGCTGCTGGGTTCGGAGTTCGAGCCGTCGATGGCCTGGTCCGGCCAGGGCTCCGTCCGGGTGGCGTGCTCCACGCGGAACGAACCGGAGGACGATCGTCCGGCGGCGATGAGGCTCACCTTCCTTCCCCCCCGGGACTGCTCCGGGGCGCGGGCCCTGGTCTTCCGGGCGCGCGGCGAGAAGGGAGGGGAGCGGTTGGCCCTGACGATCGCCGACGGCGCCGACGAGGAACTCGGCTCCGACGGCTCCGACGCGCCGAGGACCCTCTCGGGCGGCCGGCTCGTGGCCGGTGTTTTCACTCTCGAGAGAGAGTGGAAGTCGTTCCGGGTTCCCCTCTCGGACTATCCGGAACTCGACCTCCGGAACGTGCGGACCCTGCGCTTCGTGATCGGGGGCGACCGGAACGAGAAGTCGGCGCGCGTCTACCTCGACGACATCGGCCTCGAGTGAATCACCTCGCGGATGCCACGAGGCAGCCGCCGAGGATCGGGGAGTCGAAGGTGGGGGAGAGCACCTCCAGGTCGAAGCGATCCCCGTTGCGGAGAACCGAGAGGACGGATCGTTCCCGGGTCGCGGCCAGCTCGAGCAGGGCCCCGGCGGTCCCCGCGTTCGGGATCTCCGTGCCGTCCACCGCCGCGACGAGGTCTCCGTCGCGAAGCCCCCACCGGGCGAGGAGCCCGTTGGTGTTCTGGATCACGACCCGGAGGCAGTCCACGCGATCCGGGACGAAGAGGAACCGCGATGGGCCGGGCACGGTGAAGGCCATGCTCCCGCGCTGCCGGTCCATCAGCCACAGCCGGTATGCGCCGGGCACGAGCGAGCCGATGCGGAGGTCCCCATCCGATCCGACCTCGCCCTGGAAGACCGCGTCCCCCTCGTCGTCACCGACGGTCACCTCCGTCGAGGCCCGGTCCTCCCCGAATGCCACGACGACTTCGTAGAGGAGGCCGAGGCGCAGAACGACGCTGTTCAGCCCCGGAGCGAGAGTGATCTCGCCGGGCGTGCAGGAGACCTCGCCGGTCCGGGTCCTCACGAAGACCCGGAAGATCCCGGGGAGGACCGGTCCGAGTCTCTCGGATTCTCCCTGGCACAACCAGGTCGAGACCTCCGGTCCTTCCGGAGGCACCAGTCGCACCCGGACGGAGTCCGGACCATCCTCGGTCCAGTCGATGCCCAGATCGACAGAGGCCGGCTCCCCGAAGCGCAGGAGGACCTCGGATGCCTCGGTCCGCGTGAAGAGACGCCGCTCGATGGCGCAGCCCTCGGCCTGGGCGTCGAGGAACCACTCGCTTCCGCCATGTTCCACCTCCGGGAACCACAGGCGGAACGAACCGTCCGGCAACTGGTCCGCGGTGCCTCGCGGACGGCCCCGGCCGGGATGGGCGTCGTCCGGACCGCCTGCCGGC
>JALOQY010000075.1 GCA_025459285.1 Planctomycetota bacterium
CGCTGTCTCGAGGTGGCGCTGGGCTGACCGGCCGGCCTACTTCTCCGGGGGGTCCTTCTTCTCCGGGTCGCCGACCCGGCAGGAGTAGGCCCCTCAGGTGGGGATGCCGAGCTTCGGCATCAGGACCTGCGTGACGAGAAGCCAGGCACCCACGCAGGCGAGGATGATGAGCAGGGTGGTCAAGGGGTTCCTCCGCGGCCCGGCCACGCGCCGCCTCCAGCCGCCGCTTTCCTGTGGGGAGTGCTGCTGCATTCGATTCCCGATTGTAGCCTCGAACGACACCGGGAGTACCGATTGTCCCGGAGCCCGGCCGGCGGGACGCTCACGCCTCCGGCTTCATCCCGCAGGCCCGGAGGATGTCCTCCATCAGGCACCAGCGCGTGAAAGCGCTCTGCACGAGGTTCGCCCCGACGAAGGCCGTGAACAGGAGGAAGTACGGGCTCACGAACCACCCGAGGGCCAGGGACACGAGGATCAACCCCCCGGCGATGGCCCGGACCGTCCTCTCGATCGTCATGGAGCGGCCTCCAGCGCCTGCGGCGCGACGACGGGTTTCTTCCCGAACAGGCGGAACCACATGAGCGGCACGACCAGCAGCGTGAAGAACGTCGAGGCGACGATGCCGAAGATGAAGGCCCACGCGAGCCCGGAGAAGATCGGGTCGAGCACCATGACCCACGTTCCCATCATCGACGTGCCCGCCGTGAGGAGGATCGGCTTCAGGCGCACCGCCCCGGCCTCGATGACCGCGTCCCGGGCGGAGACCTTCCCCTCGGTGAGCAGGACCTGGATGAAGTCGATGAGGATGATCGAGTTGCGGACGACGATCCCCGACAGGGCGATCATGCCGATCATGCCCGTGGCCGTGAAGAAGATGGGGTTCCCGAAGCCGCCCACCTTCTGGTCGAGGAGCACGTTGAGCAGCCAGAAGCCCGGCAGGATCCCGATCATCGTGATCGGGATGGAGACCATCATGATCAGCGGCATGAGAAGCGATCCGGTCTGGGCCACGAGAAGGATGTAGATGCCGAGGAGCGCGGCGGCGAAGGCCATGCCGAGGTCCCGGAACACGTCCACCGTGATCTTCCACTCCCCCTCGCCGGCCATCTCGACCCGGTAACCCTCGGGCAGCGGATCCTTCTCGAGGGCGCCCTGCATGGCGAGGACGGCGTCCACCGGGCTGGTGCCGGCGGTCTCGCCCTGGACGAAGACCACGCGGCGGAGGTCCTTGTGGAAGATCGTCTTCTCCGCGACTCCCCGCTCGAAGCGCCCGAGGTCCCCGAGGGTCAGGACGGTCCCCCCGGCGCCGCGGACCGGCACCCGGAGGAGTTCGGGGAGCCCGGACCGGTCGGCGCGGTCGAGGCGGACGAGGATGCCGAGAGGCAGCCTCTCCCCCGCGACCTGCACGGTCCCCGCGGGGACGCCGCGGAGCGCCGCCTCGGCCACGGCCACCGCCTCGGCCTGGCTGATGCCGGCGAGCGCGGCCTTCTCGCGGTCCACGACGAACCGGTCCTCGATCTGGTCTTCCTCGATCATGTCGTCCACGTCCACGACCCCCGCCGTGCGGCGGAAGAGGTCGGTGACGAGACGGGCCTTTCGCGTCGTCTCCTCCCAGGTCGCGAAGAGGGGCGGGTAGACCTCGGCCACCACGGTGGCGAGGACCGGCGGCCCCGGCGGCACCTCCACGATCTTCAGGTTCGCGCCGAACCGCTCGCCGATCCGCGTGATGTCGTTCCGCAGGCGGAGCGCGATGGTGTGGCTCTGCTGCTCCCGCTCCTTCTTGTGGAGGAAGTTCACGCGGACGTCGGCGACCGCCGGGCCGCCCCGCAGGAAGTAGTGCCGGGCCATGCCGTTCATGTCATGGGGCGAGGCGGTGCCCACGTAGACCTGGTAGTCGGCCACCTCCGGCACCGTGCGGAAGTACTCCCCGAGAGCGACGGCCACGCGGTCGGTCTCCTCCAGCGTCGAACCCTCGGGCATGTCGACGACCACCTGCATCTCGTTGCGGTTGTCGAACGGGAGCATCTTCATCGGCACGAGGCCGACGAGCGCGAGGGAGACCGCGCCGAAGAACGCGAGGATCATGAGGAGGAGGAAGATCGAGCCGAGGGGCCGCCGGTCGAGGAGCGGTCCCATGAGCCTCCGGTAGGCCCGGTAGACGAAGCTCTTCTTCACGTCGAACGGCTCGGCGTGCTTTCCGTACTCGCCCTTGAGGAAGTGGTAGGAAACCCAGGGCGTCACGGTGAGCGCGACGACGAGCGAGCCCAGCATCACCACCGGCACGTTGAAGGGCATGGGCCGCATGTAGGGGCCCATCATCCCGGTGACGAAGAACATGGGCAGGAAGGAGACCACCACCGTGAGGGTCGCCATGATGAGCGGCGGCCGGACCTCGTTCACCGCGGTGAGCGTCGCCTGAAGCGGCGGCTCCCGCATCAGCATGAAGTGCCGGTGGATGTTCTCCACGTCCACGATCGGGTCGTCCACGAGGAGCCCGAGCGAGAGGACAAGGGCGAACAGCGTCACGCGGTTGATCGTGTACCCCACGAGCAGGTCGGCAACGAGGGCGATGGACAAGGTCAGGGGCACCGCCAGGGCCACCACCAGGGCGGCCCGCCAGCCGAGACCCAGCACGATCACCACCACCACCGTGAGCACCGCGGCGGCGATGTGGCCGGCCAGCTCGTTCACCTTCTCGTCGGCGGAGTGACCGTAGTCGCGGGTGATGGTGGCGGTGACCTCCGGGGGGATCAGCGCCTGGTCCGACAGCTCCCGGATCGTCCGCTGCACGTCCTCGGCGACCCACACCGCGTTCGTGTTCTTCCGCTTCGCCACCGCGATGGTGACGCTCTGCTCCTCGGCAACGCCGGGGCCGCCGGGCCGCCCGTGGCTGCGCTCGGCGGCCGGTCCGAAGCCGATGCGGGTGTAGGACAGGGCATCCTCCGGCCCGTCGGTCACCTTCGCCACGTCCTTCACGTAGACCAGTCGCCCGCCGGCGGCGGACAGGACCACGCTCTCCACGTCGGCCCGGTCGCGGAGGAAGGGCCCGGCCGAAACGAGGATCTCCGCGTTGTCGCGGGTGAAGTTCCCCACGCGGCGTGCGGCGTTCGCCCCGCCGAGGGCGCGATTCACGTCGAGCGGCGAGAGGTTGCGCGAGGCGAGGGCCGCGGGGTCCACCGTGACGCGGATCTCGCGCCGCCGCCCGCCCACCGCGTAGGACTTGCTCGAGTTCGGCACCCTCTGCAGGTGGTCGAGCACCTCGTCGGCGATCCGGCGCAGTTCGAAGTCGGACTTCCCGCCGCCGTGCAGCGTCACCGTCAGGATCGGGATGTCGTCCACGTCCACGGGCCGGACGATCCACCCGGCCACTCCCGGCGGGACCTGGTCCACGTAGCCCTGGATCTTGGCGAAGGTGTTCGTGAGAGCGTCTTCCCGGTTCCGCCCCACCAGGAACCGGAGCATGACCACGGCCTCGCCCGGCCGGGACATGGAGTAGACGTGCTCGACGCCCTCGATCTCGAGGAGCTTCGTCTCGAGGTTCGTGGTGACGAGCTTCTCCACCTCCTCCGCGGTGGCGCCCGGGAACGAGATGTAGACGTCCACCATCGGGACGACGATCTGGGGTTCCTCCTCGCGTGGAGTGGCGAGGAAGCCCACCGCGCCGGCGGCGAGGGTGGCGATCACGAGGAGCAGGGAGAGCCGCGAGGTGAGGAACTTCTCCACCACGCGGGCGGTGAAGCTGTTCCGGCCGCGCATCACTCCACCACGACTTTCTCGCCGGCGGTGAGGCCGGAGAGGACCTCGACCCGGTCCCCGCGCGCCTCCCCGGTCCGGACGTGCCGCACGGTCACCCGGTCCCCTTCCGCGACCCGGACCGTCTCGAGCTGGCCGACTCGCGAGACCGCCGCGGCGGCCACCGAGACCCACTCACGCTCGCCGACCCTGAACCGCAGCCGCCCGAAGTTGCCGGGCCGGGCTTTCGACTCCTTCGGGAGAGAAGCCTTCACGAGGAAGGTCCGCGTCCCCGGATCGGCCTCCGGGGCCCGCTCCTCGACGGCCGCGTCGAACCGCTCCGACAGCGGCGCGCCGAAGAGGATCTCGACCGGCGCCCCGACCTCGAGGTTCGCGATCAGGTACTCGCGCACGTCGGCCTCGAGTCGCAGGTCGGCCGGATCCTGGATCGAGAGGATCGGCTTTCCGGGCAGGGCGAGGTCGCCCGGCTCGGCGAGCTTCTCCGCCACGACCCCTTTCATCGGCGCGCGAATCTCGGCATAGCCCACCACGATCTCCGCCGCCTTCACCGCCTCCCGGGCCCCGTCCGCGGCGGCCTTCGAAGAGTCGTGGTCGGCTGTCACGGCCTCCACCTGCTCCCGCGTCGTCGCGTTCTTCGCGAAGAGCTCCTGCACCCGGCGGAGTTCCGAGGCCGCCCGGAGGTGGACCGCCTCGGCCTGGGCGAGGCCCGCGCGGGCCCCGGCGAGCCGGGCCTCGGCCTCCCGGACGTCGAGGAGGGCGAGGAGGTCGTTCTCGTTCACCGGCTCCCCGACGCGGACCTTGATCTCGAGGATGGTGCCCATGATGCGGGGCGAGACGCGGGTCGTCCGGCGTGACCGCACGGTGCCCACGGCCTCGGCATAGAGCGGCACGGTTTCCGCGCCGACCACCGCCGTGCGGCGCGCCCCGGCCCTCTCCGGCTCGAGCACCTCCGTGCCCGGCCCGACCTTCCCGGAGGCGAAGATCCCCTGGAGGAACAGCATCCCCACCACCACCGCCGCGAGTGCGAGAAGACCGATCAGGAACCTCATCATGCCCCTCCTTCCGCATCTTCCGTCCCGGCCCGGCAGATGCCCATCGCCCGCCGGAGATCCGCCGTGGCCCGCTCCACCTGATAGCGCGAGGCCACCCCGCGCACGCGCGCCCCGGTGAGGGCGGTCTCCGCGTCGAGGTACTCCGTGATCGTCGCCGCGCCGCTCTCGTAGCGGGCGCGGATCATCGAGAGTGCCTCCTCGGCCCGCTCCTCGGACTTCTCCGAGACGCGCACCCGCTCCTCGGCCTCGGCGAGGTCGAGTTCGGCGCGCCTGACGTCCGACTCCACCATCAGCACGACGCTGCGCAGCAACTCCTTGGCCTCGCGCACGCGGGCCTTCGCCACGGCCACCTCGGCATCGGTCCGCCCGCCCTCGAAGACCGGGAGGTCCACCCGGAACCCGCCGGTGCGGCTCTCCCGGTTGCCGCCGAAGGTCCCGTCACGCTCGTCGAAGTCCCAGGAACCGTAGACCGAGAGCATGAGCCTGCGGTCGGCTTCCTTCAGGTTCACCCCGGCGAGTGCCATCTCCACGCCGCGCATGCCGCGCCCGACCTCGGGGCGGCTCGAAAGGGCCGTCTCGATCCGGTTCTCCCCGAGCACCGGCGGCACACGGAAGCCCGGATCATCGGCCAGCACGAGGGGCTCGACCGCCCGCATGCCGAGGAGCCCGCGCAGGGCGGTGAGCGCGCGCTCCCCGGCGTTCCGGGCCCGCACCACCTCCTCCCGCGCCTCCGCCAGCCGCACCTCCACGGAGAGCACGTCAGAGCGCTGGGCGGACCCGGCTTCGAACCGGCTCTCGGCGATACGGAGCTGCTCGCTCACGAGAGCCACCGACTTGTCGGCGACCTTCGAGAACTCCCTCGCCTCGTAGACGGCGAGACAGGTGGAGATGACGGCGGCCTTCAGTTCGTTCGCGATCGCCGCCCGTTCGCCCTGCTCGACGAGGGAGTTGAGTTGCGCCATGCGCTCGCCGGCGGAGCGCCGGCCGCCGTCGAAGAGGAGCCACGATGCCTCCACCGACGCGCGCGCGTTCCCGTGCGCCCCCGGGTGGTTGAAGTCTCCGGTCATGCGGAGCTCGCGCTGGCGAAGTTGCATCATGAAGACCTGCACCGGATCGGTCGTATGAGCGTAGCCGCCGGAGAGGCCGAGGCGGGGCAGGTAGCTCGCCGCCACGGCGCGGATCGCCTCGTCGGCGGCGGCGATCCGGGCGGCCGCGGCGGCCAGGCCAGGGTTGTTCTTCAGGGCCAGCACGACCGCGTCGGGGACCGCGAGCGGCGCCACCGCCGCCCCCTCCGGCTCCTCCACCGGCAGCCTCACGATGGGGAGGGTGGCCAGCGTGGGATCCTCGGGTGGCGGGATCGCACAGGCGAGGAGGAGCAGGACGGCAAAGACCGGAATGACACGGGACATGGTCACCTCCCTCCCGATTCTGGGGCGCGCACCGGGAGGCGGCCAATCTTTGCGCCGGGGTTTCCTTGGCCGCCGATCGTCTCGTGGCGCGGCGGGACGCGGTAGAATCAGTATGGAGGTACCCATGATCACCACGCTTCCCGCCACCCGTGACCGGCCCGGACGGATCGTCCTGGTCGGCGAGTGCGGCACGCCCCTCGCCACAGACCTGCGGGGGGCGGGTCATCTGGTGGACGAACTCCTCGCCTCCGACTTCGTTCCCGCCGGGCGGTCCATGGCCGACATCGTGGCCGTGCTGCCGGCCTGTCCGGACGCGGCCCGGGTAGGCGGCATCGCCGCCTCCTGCGCGCGCTGCGTCTGGTTCCAGGAGCAGGCGGCGCCGCCGGGGCTCGCCCGGCTGCTTCAGGCGGCCGGCGTCCCCTGCTTCGAGGGGCGCGACCTCCGGGAGGAGTGCCTCCCGTGACCTCCGTCGAAGACGAGCCGCTGTCTCCGCTCGACGCCGAGATCGAACTCCTGCTCGGGCGCCTCGCCGCCCTGGAAACCCGTGAAGCGACGCCGGAGGAGGCGCCGATCCGCCAGGTGGCCATCGACGCGATCCGCGAACGCCTGCGGCAACTGGCGCGCCGGTGCACGGACAAGACCTGCCGCGTGCGCATCGTCTCCGATGCCCGGAAGGCCGCCGGCGAGGAGTGACCGGGCGGATCCCGGGGAGTGGTTGAGCTGCCGGCCTCATCCGTGTATCGTCCATTCATCTGACCCCGGAGGGACCGAGCGTGAACCCCGCATCGAAGGAAGGCGACCCCCGCGAGGCATTGTTCGCGAAGCTCGCCGCGGAACTGGGTGGGGTGTTCCTGAACGAGGAAGGCTGGCGATTCGACAAGGTCCACGTCGCACATGAAGGGTGGGAGGTCACCGTCGAATTCCACTCCCACGGCGGCTACCGTTCCGAGAGCATCTACACGCGTTTCCGGGCGCCCGTCCCCCCCACGAAGCTCAGGTTCCGCCTGTTCGAGCAGACACTGCTCACGAGCGTGGGGCACCTGGTGGGCATGCAGGACATCACGATCGGGGATGATGGGTTCGACCACATGTTCGTCGTCCAGGGCACGGACGTGGCGCGCACGAGGCGCATCTTCGCCGAGGAGGGGCTCCGGCGTCTCCTGGCCGGGGAGCCGCAGATCGAGGCCGCCCTCGAGGTCGCGCCGGAGGACCCGCCGGCGCTCGAGCTGCATCTGGAAGTCCCCGGCCACGTGGAGGACGGCGCGCGCCTGCGCCGCCTCTACGATGCCTTCGCCTGGCTGCTCGTGAGTATCCGCCGCGGTTGAGTTTCAGCGGTCCCCCGGGGGCGGCAGGGGCAGACCGGCGGCATCGCAGAGCGCCTTCAGGCTCCCGACGCTCGAGCGCTCGCCGTAGTCGTAGAAGGTCGACCAGGGCTCCCCGAGAACCGCGAGGACTTCCGCGGTCTGGGCGTCGCTCCAGGGCGGCAGGTTCGACCGGGCTTCAACCAGGTCCGTCCCGGCGAGCTTGAGCGGCATCAGCTCCGTGAGCAGCGCGGGGCCGAGATCGAGCGGCGAGAGACCGCGGGTGAGCACGGACTCCCGTGCCCGGCTCACCTTCCGTTCCCCCACCTCGGCCAGCACCGCCAGGTACTTCTGGTGGAGCACCCATTCGTTCACCAGGAGCCCCGTCTCGCGGGCCGAGAGGGCCCGCCAGAAGGCCACCGGGGTGGCGGAAGAGACGAAACTCCCGAGCACGAATGCCCCCGCTCCGTACCCCGAGAGCCCCCGCTCGCGGCAGACTCCGAGAGCCGCCCGGACGAGTCGTGATCGACGGTCCACGGTCAGCAGGTCGAAGGCCACGCGGTTCGCGAGGTGGTTCCCGAGGGTGGTTTCGAAGAGCCCCGCGGCGAGGGCCCCCCCATTCGCGTCGAAACAGCGGTTCACGAAGTCCGCCGCCCGCGCCTCGTCCCCCCGGAGCCGCCCGTGACGCACGGCATGGCCGAGGTCCTTCAAGCTCCGGAATTCCGGGGCCGCCACGCTCTCGAGGACCCGCCGGTAGTCCCGGTAGCGCGCCGCCCAGCGGCGGAAGTCGGCCTCCTCGCCGGGCGCCAGTTCCACGGCCTCGCCCGCCATCAGCCGGAGGAGCCGCGCCGGCGCGAAGACGGCCCGCCCGAGGAAGAGCCCCCCCTCCTCGCAGGAGATCGTCACGGGATCGCCCTCCCGCAGGACCGCGCCGCGGGAGTTCGTCATCGCGGACGACTCCTCGTCGAACCGTACGCCGTCCTCCTCCAGGTTCAGCAGTGCGGGGACCCCGAGGTTCTGCGCGGTGGTGACAACGTGGATCGCCGCCGGGCTCAGGGAGAGGATGCCGCCGACCCCCTGCATGTCGATGGCGTCCTGCGGCGTGAAACGCGCCCGGGCGAGGATGACTTGGTCGCCCGACATCCGCTCCTTCGCCGCCCGCGCGGCCGCCCCGGAGAAGTAGACCCGCCCGGTGACCGCGGACCGCGGCAACACCGGGAAGCCGCGGCAGAACCGTTCGAGACTCCGGAGCGACCCCGGGTCCACGACATCGGTCTCGATCTGCCGGACGTGGTAGGGCTTGACGAGCGCCCGGACCCTCCCGGCGTCGATCTTCCCCTCCCGGTGGAGGTCCATGACCGCCGTCAGCATGCCCACGCCCGACAACTCGGCCTCGTTCAGCTGGAGCAGCGTGAAGGTCCCGTGGACGCCGGTGAACTCCACCATCACCGGCGCACGGAGGATCTCCTCGAGCTGGGCGAGGCGGGGCCAGAAGTGGAAGACCGCGGGGAAGTCCGCGCGCGCTTCCTCGCGGTCGAGGAACGTCACCTCCTCCGGCCGGAGACGTCCGGTCATCAGGTCCTCGCCGTAGATCTCCCGCGCATACTGGAGGTGGACACCGAGGCCGGTCCGGGGGCTCCGGCTGTAGAGCACCCCGGCGAGGCACTGGCGGTCGAGCACGCTGCACACCATGCGCTGGAGGATCACCGCGGGATGGTGCAGCGTCCGTCCCATGAAGTTGCGCAGGGTGTCGAAGTGCGTCTCGTAGTACCGGTAGACCTTGTCCAGGAAGAAGGACACCTGCCGGAACGGGTCGTGGAGGAGGGTCGGATCCTCCCGCCGGATGAAGGTCTCGATATGAGAGACCAGCCGCAGGTTCTCCCCCATGGAGAGATGCGGTCGGATCTCGCCCTCCAGGGCGGCGAAGGCCTCCGGCAGGAGCGCCTCCAGGATCGTCTTCCGGTTACTGAGGCGGATCCGCGCGGCGGCCTCTTCACCGTACCGCTCCGGCAGACCGGGCATCACCGCAGGCGTGAAGCCCACGTTGAGGTACGTCGGCATGAAGCCCGGCACGTAGGCCGGCATGGCGGAGCGGATCGCGACGAGGAGCGGGTTGTCCGGGTCACCCAGCCGGCGGCCCGAGAGACGCTCGAGGTTCGCGATCGCGTCCCGTGCGGAATTCTCCAGAGCCGGAGGGTCGAGATCCGTGGCCCGGGCGGTCAGCAGGCTGAAGTCCGACGTCGCGATCCCCCGCCGGGAGAGGTCGAGCAGCGTGGCGCCCTTGTTGCTGATCTCCTCCTCGGTGAATGTACCGAGCGAGGTGCAAGGAACCACGAAGGCATCCTCCACGAGCGGCCGGCCGGTGAACCGGGACCCGATCTCGATCCGCTGCCCGGTCGCACGCCACAGGAGTTCGGCGCGGGCGCCCGCGTCCCCCCGGCGCGCCCGGTGGATCCGGTCCACGTGGCGGATCGCCTCCATCGAGTCGACCCGGTCGAGGAGCCGGACGTCGTAGTCGCGGATCCGCGCCGTGAAGGTCCCGCCCGACGCGGTGACGTAGTCGATCTCCGCGGGCAGGTAGCCCGGGTAGTCCCGGCGCCGTTCCCCGGCGGCGCGCCGCTCGAGGTTCTCGTGGATGAGCCGGGCGCTCGCGTACTCCGATCGCACCTGGGCGATCTCTCGGACCGGGTCTTCGCTCATGGGCCGCCCGCATCACTACGCCGGCTAGCGCCGGATGTCAAGCGAGGACGTGACCGGCGGCGTCCGGCCCCGCCCGCGGCAGGCGGAGCCGGTTGACCCGGGGGATCAGCGCGCGAGGGCCGCGGCGCAGTCGGCCTCGGCGTTGTCGCCGGTGAGCTTCAGGTTCCAGCGGTCCTGAAGGACCTTGAAGACGTTCGGGGAGACGAAGGCCGGCGGCTTCGGGCCCAGGGTGATCCCCTTGACCCCGAGGTGGAGCAGCGTGAGGAACACCGCCACCGCCTTCTGCTCGAACCAGCTCACCACGAGCGTGAGCGGCAGATCGTTCACCCCGCAGCCCACGGCGTTCGCCAGCGCCAGCGCCACCTGGATGGCGCCGTAGCAGTCGTTGCACTGCCCCATGTCGAGGAGCCGGGGGAGGCCGAGCAGCGTGCCGTACTCCTCCTTGCGGATCCGGTACTTTCCGCAACCCGCGGTGAGGATGAAGCAGTCCTGCGGCACCGCCTTCGCGTAGTCGCTGAAGTAGCTCCGCCCGGGTTCGGCGCCGTCGCAGCCGCCGATGAAGAAGAAGTGCCGGAGCTGTCCGGCCTTCACCGCGTCGAGCACCGCCGGGAGCGCCCCGCCGATCACGCTGTGGTGGAAGCCGATCGTGGTCTCGCGGACGAAGTGGTCGACGCAGGGCGGGCAGGCCTTCGCCTTCGCGACGAGCCCCGAGAGGTCCGCCTCGTCGAGGATCTTCCCGCCCGGCACCGCCACCGGCGGGAGGGTGTAGACCCGGTCCCGGTACTCCTCCTTCGGGATCACGATGCAGTTCGTGTTCGCCACGATCGGGCCGGGGAATCTCATGAACTCGGAGCGCTGGCGCTGCCAGGCGTCGCCGTAGTGGCCGGCGAGGTTCGGGTGGTCCCCGAGCTTCGGGTACATGTGGGCGGGCAGCATCTCGCCGTGGGTGTAGACGTTGACGTCCGTCCCCTCGCAGGCCCGGAGGAGGTTGGCGAGGAAGAGCATGTCGTGGCCCGTGACGAGGATGCCCGGACCGGCCTTCGTCCCCTCGCGCACCTTCGTCGGCCGGGGCGGGCCGAAGTGCTTCACGTGGGCCGCATCGAGCATCTGCATGACGCGGAGATTGACCTTGCCGGCCTCCAGGCACAGGTCGAGGAGGTTCCCGAGGTCGAAGTTCACGTTCGTCATCGTGGAGAAAAGCGCCCGCTCCACGAACTCGTCCACCATCCCGTCCGTCGCGCCGAGGCGGCGCGCGTGGTGGGCGTAGGCGCACATGCCCTTCAGCCCGTAGAGAAGCGTCTCCTGCAGCGACTGGACGTCCGCGTCCTTGCCGCACACGCCGGGGCTGTTCACGCAGCCCGTCCCCTGGAACGACTGTTCGCACTGGTTGCAGTACATGTTCGAACCTCCGTGGTTTCCTGATCGGTTGCCCGGAGTATACGCCCGCGGCGTCCGCGGGGCCTTGACCCAGGTCAACCCGGAGGGCTTTCCGCCGGACGCCGTTTCCTTCAGGTTCCCGCCGGGCCCCGACTGTCAGAATAGCGGCCGTTACCCCGGGAGACCCCATGCGCATCCTCGGTTCCCTCCGTCCCGCCCTCCTGCTCCTCTTCCTCGGCGTCCCCGCGGCCGGCGAACCGGAGAGGCTCGTCCTCTCCGGCGTGAACCTCGGCGAGCAGGTGTCCGGCCCGACGCTCTCGCCCGAGGATCTCGAGGGGAAGGTCGTGCTGATCTATCACTGGTGCGTGAGCTGTCCGATCTCCACCGGGGCGTTCCCCTTCGTGAACGGACTGGTCGAGCGGTACGGCGACCGGGGGCTCGCGGTCGTCGGGTTCCAGGTCCGCCGGAACCCGGAGGTCGACCGGAACGACATCGTCTGGTACCTCGAGCACCTCGGGCCGGCCTTCCCCGTGGTCCACCACGGCTGGACCTGCGAGTGGCCGCAGGCCTGGCTGCCCTGGGCGGTCCTCTTCGACCACGAGGGGAACGAGGTGGTCCGCGGAGGGCTCGCGGAGATCGAGCCGATCATCGTGAAGGCCCTCGAGGAGGCTCCCGACGTCCTGCTCGGCGGGCCGTACCACCGGCTCGCGGACGCCGCGGCGCGGATCGCCGCGGACCGCGCGCACGCCGGCGGGTACCTTCCGGAGATCCGCCGGATCGCCGGGGAGTCCGGAGCGGCCGAGGACGAGCGCGCCGAGGCGCGGGCCCTGCTCGATCACGTGGCCGGGTGGTTCGAGGGGCAGATGCGAAAGGCCCAGCGGGACGCCGACGGCCCCGTCGAGCGCGCGCGGATCTACCTCGACCTTTCGCGGATGTTCGATGGCGACGACTTCGGGAAACGGGCGAGCGAGGCTCTCGCCGAGACCCGCTCCGCCCCCCGCTTCGCGGCGGAGGAGGAGGCCTTCGACGCGCTCGCGAAGGCCCGCGCGGCCTTCCGCCGGCTGCCACCTCCGGGCCGGTACATCTACCATCCCACCGAGATGATCTACGAGACGCTTTCGGACCGCCCGCTCCTCGACCGGCGGGCCCGGATGCACGCGGTCTTCCGGGAGGAGCTGGAGCGCATCCGGAGGGTGTACCCGGAGACGTACGCCGCGGAGGTGGCGGGCGACCTGCTCTTCGAACACGACCCTCCCGAGATGGACGAAACAGCGGCCGCGGAGAGGCTCGCGCGCGCCGAGCGTCTGATCGCGGAGGGTGGCCGTCCCGAGGGACTCGCCGAAGGCGCGCTGCTCCTCCGGGAGGCGGCCGAAGGACGGCCGGAGGGCGACGCGACGGCGGCGAGGGCTTCGGCGCTGCTCGCCGCTCTCGGCCGGGAGCGGGGGGCCGAGCTGGCCACGGCGCGCGCCGCCCTCGCGGCGCTGGAGGAGGGAATCGCCGCCCTGGAAGCGGAGGTGCGGGCCGGGGGGAGCCTCCTCCCGCGCGAGCGGGCCGAGGACTGCCTCCGGAGGCTCGGGGAGATCGCGCGCCGCGCGGGAGCGGAGAGCGAGCTCTCGCGTCGCGCGGCCGCGTACGCGGCGGCCCTGCGGCAGAGCTACGAAGGCCCGGCGCAGCTCGGGGTGGTTTTCGACGGATCGTTTCCGGGACCGGGGCTGCGGATTGCCCAGGTCCACGCCGGCACGGGGGCCGCGGCCGCCGGCCTGCGCCCGGGGGACGTGCTCCTCGGGATCGACGGGGAACGGATCGAGAGCGCCGAGGGACTGCGCGCGCTCCTGTCGAAGCGGCGGCCGGGGGACCGGGTGGAACTCCGGGTCGAGCGGCCCGGGGACCCCGGCGCGAGCGGGGAGAGCCTGGTCATCCACGCGGTGCTGGGCCGCCGGACATGAACGGGGCGGGACCGGGCGTTCCCGCCCCGTCCCGCCCCGTGATCTTCCGGCCCGCCGGGCGACGGCCGGCGCGCCATCAGGAACGGGTGGCTAATTCCAGTGGCCGTCGACCCAGAGCCAGCCGCGGCGACGCTGCTCCCAGTAGCCGGGGACCCAGGCGGTCTTCCCGCGCGGGG
>JALOQY010000076.1 GCA_025459285.1 Planctomycetota bacterium
GCAAGATGGTCGAGGACGCACTCGAGGATCGGTCCGTGATCGGGATGGTCAAACAGGAGGCCCTGCCGGCCGGTGGCTGCGTGGGCGATCCGCCGATCCGGCGGACCGGGTGCGCCGGGGTCATGCGCGACCTCGTCCGCCTGAAGGACGGCCGGTTCAATCTCGTCCTCGAGGGCCGCTGCCGCTTCGAGATCCTGGAGGAAACCGGCAAGGGGCCTTACCGGCGGGCGCGCGTCCGGTTCCTTCCCGACGGCGACGACGAGGACTCCGGGGAGGCCGTCGACGCCGGGGTGAGCCTTCTCCTGAACCTGCTCCGGACGAACACCCGCACACGGGGCGAAGAGTCGCCCGATCTCCCCGATCTGTCCGGACTGTCCTCCTTCGGCGCCAAGGTCCACCTCCTGGCCGCCTCTTCCCGCCTCCTCGCCGACGAGGCGCAGGAACTCCTCGAACTGTCCGAGGTCCGCTTCCGCGCGCGCCGGCTGGAGCAGATCCTCCGGGGCCGGATCGACGCCCGGAGCTGGGCGGAGTGCTGGCAGGGACTGATCCCCTCCGTCATCGCCGGGAACTGACTACTTCAGCGAACGGTCCAGGAACTCCCGGATCGGCGCGTCGACCCAGCCTCCTCCCGCCCTGGCGATTGCCCAGTGTTCACGGGCCTCCTGCCGCCGCCCGAGGCGAACCAGGAGAACCGCGAGGTTGGCGTGGGCCAGGGAGAACTTCGGGCGCAGCGCCACGGCCTTGCGGTAGCACTGCTCGGCCTCCAGGGCCGCTCCCTGCTGCGAGCAGACGAGCCCGAGGTTGTTCCAGCCATTGGCGTGATCGGGGCGGGCCGCCACGGCCGCGCGGTAGTGCGCCGTGGCCCGCGTCAGGAGCGAAGCGTCGTCCTCGAGGATGGCGCGCCGGTGGAAGGCGGCGCCGAGGTTGTTGTGCGCCGTGGCGCAGCGACCGGGATAGAGCCGCACCACCCGGGTCCACAGGGATTCCGAGTCCCGAAAGACGGACTGCCCCCGGAGGGAGAGTGCCGCGAGAGCCGCGAGGACCACCGCGGCCACGGGAATGACCGCCCGGAAGCGGGCGAGGCGGAGCGCGACCGCTCCGAGGAGTATGGCCGGCACGATCGACGGGAGGTAGGCGAACCGGTCCGCGGTGGCGATGCTCCCCGCCTGCCGGAGGCCGCTCACGGGGCCCACCGCGAGCAGGTAGAGGAGGAGCGCCGCGAGCGGCCAGCGAAGACCGCGACGCAGGAGCAGTATCGCCGCCGCCAGCAGAGCGAGGAGAGCGAGGGTCGACAGGCCATAGAGGGGGTGGAGGAGCGTGAGGTCCGCGGTGTAGGCCAGCGGGTAGAACGGCGAGAGACCGAGGGGCCAGGCCGTCTTCGCCGCCGGGAACACGAGTCCCCAGGTGGAAGCCACGAGCCGCGGACCGAGTTCCGAGATCGCGGCGGACGGCATCAGGTCGGCCTGACGGGGATCCGCCACGGAGAGGCTCGCCGCCGCAACGGCGCCGGCGAGGAACGGGAGCTTCTCCAGGAGGAGCCGGCCCACGCCGCGGCGGCGCAGGGGCCAGAAGTCGAGCACGAGAAGTGCGAGCGGAAGCGTCGCGGCGAGAGGCTGGGACGCCAGTGCCAGGGCGAAACAGGCGAAGGCCGCCGCGTAGAATCGAAGGCGTCGCTCCCCCTCGCCCTCTCCCCACCGGAGCCAGGCGAGGACGGTCAGGAGACAAAAGAGCGTGCAGAGGAGCCCCTTCTGGGCAGAGACCCAGGCCACCGGCTCCATCCGGAGCGGATGGACGGCGAAGAACAGCGCGGCAAAGAGCGCGGCGAGGCTCGCGGCCCCGGGCGACCGCCCGGGGAATCCCCGGTCAAGGAGCCGGAGCCCGAGGCGGAAGACGAGCAGGGAGTTGACGAGGTGCAGGAGGAGGCTGACCAGGTGGAAGTACGACGGTTGGTCGCCGAAGAGGACGTTCTCTGCCGCCATCAGCAGGTAGGACAGCGGGTGCCAGTAGAAGTGGGAGGTGTCGGTGAGCATCCACGCGAGATCCTCCGCCCCCAGCGACTGCAGATGGGGCAGCTTCTCCGTGTAGAGGTCGTCGTCCCACTCGACGAACTCGTGGCGCAGCGTTCCTCCGAAGACGACGAAGACCGCCGCCGCGATGCAGAGAACGGCCGTGAGGCGGCCATGCGCGCCTCGGCCGCCGGGACGCTCACCATCCATGGCGCAGAGTGAACGCCACTGCCGCCCCGGGAGCAAGATCCGGCCGGTCCGGGCCGCCGGAGGGCCAGGAAGACGCGGCGGAGTCCGGGACTCCGACCGGATCGGAGAATCCGGCACCCTCCCGCCCGATCAGCGCAGCGAGTCGAGATGGCCTCGCCACGCGGACTCGAGATCCCCTCCGGACAGGCCGTAGACACTCGCGAGGGCCCGCTCGTACGCGCCCCGGCCGTCGTCCAGGGCGTCGAGGAGGCGGAGGAACCGGGCCCGCCCCCCCGCCCCGGTCCCCTCGACGAGGAAGTGGATCATCGCCCACGCCTGCGCGTAGCGCACCCTCGCGGAGGGTCCCTGGAACTCGCCCGGGGGGAGTCGGAGCATCGCGCCGAAGGAGAGCGCCGCGCCCGAAGACCTCGCCTGCCGGAGCAGGTCGAGGAGATCCGTCCGGAGCGCCCCCGAGCCGGCCTCCTCGTCCGACGCGCGGATCTCCAGCCACGTGGCCACTCCCTCGTCGAGCCAGGAGGCGGACTGGGCGCAGCGGGGGATCCGGAGCTGGAGCATGGCGTGGGCCAGTTCGTGGGACAACGACAGCTCGAGACCCGGCGCGGGGAGCGCCACGTGGAGAACGAGCTCCCAGCGGGGTGGCCGGACCTCGGCCATCCGGCGCAGGAGGAACCCGCGGTCCACCGGGCCCTGCGGGAACAGCGCCGCACGGTAAGCCTCGTGTTCCTCGAGCGTCCGGGAGAGGATGAGCCGGACCTCCTGGCCCGGACCCTCCCCGAGGCCGAGAAACCGGGCGTACTCCCGTTCGAGTCGACCGATCAGACCGCTGAGTTCCGCCGGCAGCCGGGGGGCGATCCGGGTGTGGACATCGATCCGGCCGATCCGGTAGGCCGCCGGTTCGACCGCCGACGCCGGGACCCCGGCAGGAGCGCCGGCCTGCTCGTCCCAGCGCAGGAGGCGCATCCCGTGCCGGAATGCGGTCTCGTCGAGGCCGAGTTGCCGGGCGCGCTGCCAGTGGGCCCGGCTCTCTCCGGCCTCGCCGAGGACCCAGGAGAGGTAGGCCAGTTCCGCGTGGCACCAGCGCGGGTCGATACCGAGCACCATGGCCCGCTCCGCGGCGACGACCGCCTCGCGGAAGGCCCGGGCGCGGCGGAGCACCCAGGACAGCTTCACGTGGGCGGTGGCGTCCTTCGGGTCCAGTTCCACGGCGCGCTCGACCGCCCGGGCCGCCTCCTCGTGACGCTCCAGCGCCGACAGCACGTCGCCGAGGTGCATGCTGGCCCAGGCGCTCCGGGGATTCAAGGACAGGACCTTCTCGTAGGCGAGGCAGGCCTCGGCATGCCGTCCGAGCTTCTGGAGCGAGAAGGCCCGGAACTCCCAGGCCGCAACGGAGTCGGGCCGGTCGACCAGCACGGTCCGGGTTTCGGCCAGGACGGCGGCCGGCCCGGCGGAGTTCAGGAGACCGTCGAGACGGCCCCGGAGCGCGGCCTCGAGGTCCGCGGCGCCGGGATCCGCTCCGGCCGGCGCCAGGCCGATCGGGATGAGGAGGGCCACGAGGAGGATCGGCGGGCATCGAAACACGGGCGGGATTGTAGCAGGCCCGCCTACCCCGGCCGCACCCGGGGTGACCGGGATCCGGGATCCGGGAATCGAAGACGGACGGCACGGAGAGCACGAGCCTCCGTCAGGTTCGCGGCGCGGGCCTCCCGGGGCCCGGGCCGACCTGCGCGGGACGGTCGACCGAGTCCGAAAGGCGCCCCCCGGGAGGTGGAGGAGTAGGATCATGATGCCATGCTGAGGAGGCCCGGTCCGGAGGGCTGGTCCCGCGGGTCCAAGGCCGCTGCCGTTGCCGGCCTGGTGGGGGCCATCACCCTTCTCCACGTCCTGTCACCGATGCCGCACGGGCACCGGATGGATCTCCATGCCCTCCACACGGTGCTCGAAGGGCTGTACTATCTGCCGATCCTCATGGCCGGATTCGCTTTCGGCCTGCGGGGCGGACTCGCCTGTGGCGTCCTCGTGGACATGGTCTACGCGCTTCATACCCACCTCCAGCTCGGGGGGCTCGCCGACCCGGCCAACCGGGGCCGGCTCCTGGCCCTCCTCATTTTCCCCACCATCGGCGCGGTCACCGGCTGGCTCACCGACGCGTTGCGCCGCGAAACGCGGGCGCACCTCGCGGCGGAGCGGCAACTCCAGCGGGCCGAATTGCTCGCCGCCCTGGGCGAGCTGTCCGCGGGCCTCGCCCACGAGATCCGAAATCCTCTCGCCGCCATCCGGGGCGCGGCGGAGGTGGTGACCGGCGCCGTGCCGAAGGACTCGAAGGACTTCGAATTCGCCACCCTCCTCCAGTCCGAGGTGGACCGGCTCGACCGGGTCCTCTCCGACTTCCTGCTCTTCGCCCGGCCCGGCCCGGCGGGAGAGGAGCACGCCGACCCCGCGGCCTGCGCGCGCGCGACGTTCGCGCTGCTCGCCGCGCAGGCCGGACGGGCGGGCGTGGACTTCCGCCTCACGGAGGACGGGCCGCCGACCCTCGTCCGGTGTCCGCCGTCATCGCTCCGGCAGGTGCTCCTGAACCTGGTCCTCAACTCCCTCCAGGCGATCAGGGAGAAGGGGGGCGAGGTGCTCGTGCGGATCGGACCGGACCGGCGCGGCGCCGCACGGATCACGGTCGACGACACCGGTCCCGGCGTCCCGCCCGGACACCGGGAGAAGCTCTTCAGGCCGTTCTTCTCCACGAAGCCCGGCGGCACCGGACTCGGGCTCTCTCTGGCGGCGAAGATCGTCGAAGGCTGCGGAGGAAGCATCACCGTGGGGGACGCGCCCGGCGGCGGGGCCCGTTTCGCGTTCACGCTGCCGCGGGCACCGGATGGCGCGCGGCCTCCCGAGCCGGAGGTGGTGGGATGAGCGCACGACCCTCCCCGAAGGTGCTGGTAGCGGATGACGACGGGTCGGTGCGGCGGGTTCTGGAGCGCCATCTCTCGGACGCCGGCTACTCGGTGACCGCGGTCGAGTCCGGGGAGGAGGCTCTCAGGCGAGTCCGCGCGGGAGAGCCGTTCGACGCCCTGATCACGGACCTCCGCATGCCCGGTCTTGACGGCCTCGCCCTGATCGCCGGGGCGAAGGCGGTCGATCCGGCGCTGCCGGCGGTCGTCATCACCGCCCACGGCACCATCGAGAGCGCGGTGGAGGCGATGCGCCGGGGTGCCTACGACTACCTGGAGAAGCCGTTCCACCGGGACGAACTCCTGCTCACCCTGGAGCGGGCGCTGCGCCACCGGGAACTGCTCGCCGAGAATCTGAGACTTGCGGAGGCTCTCTCGAAGGAGTTCTCCCTGACCGGGATGGTGGGTCGGTCCGAGGCAATGCGGAGAGTCCTCCACGAGGCAAGCCGCGCGGCGCCGGCGGACGTCCCGGTCCTCGTGCTCGGCGAGAGCGGGACGGGGAAGGAACTGCTCGCCCGCGCCCTGCACTACAACTCGCCCCGCGCCCGTGGCCCCTTCGTTCCCGTCAACGTCGCCGCCCTTCCGTCGACGCTCGTGGAGGCCGAGTTGTTCGGAGTGGTCAAGGGGGCGTTCACCGGAGCGGTCTCGGATCGCGAGGGGCTCTTCCGGCGAGCCGAAGGAGGGACGCTGTTCCTCGACGAGATCGGGGAGATGCCGGCCGGGACGCAGGCCGCGCTGCTGCGGGCACTCGAGCGGCACGAGGTCCGTCCGGTGGGCGGTGACCGGGAGCAGACGGTGGACGTCCGAGTGCTGGCGGCGACGAACCGGGACCTTCCGGCGGCCGTGGAGGACGGGGTCTTCCGGCGGGACCTCTACCACCGACTGGCGGTGGTGATCCTCCGGCTGCCGGCCCTTCGCGAACGCGTCGGCGACCTGCCGCTCCTGGTCGCGCACCTCCTCGACAGACACGGGGCTCCGGGCGTGACGGTGGACCCCGAGGCCATGCGGATCCTCGCCGCCTGGCCCTGGCCCGGAAACGTCCGGGAGTTGGAGAACGAGCTCCTTCGGGCGGTCCTGATGCGCCGGGATCCCACGCGGATCGCTTCCGCTGACCTTTCGGAGGCGCTCCGCGCCGGCCCCCCCGCCGCGACCCCTGGCACGGGCACCTTCGACCTGCGCGCCTTCGAGATCCCCGACGCCGGCGTGGACCTCGCGGAACTGGAGAAGTCCCTCCTCCGGAAGGCTCTGGAGAAGACAAGCGGCAACCGGACCAGGGCCGCCGCGCTGCTCGGCATCACCCGCCAGACCCTGATCTACCGCCTGGAGAAGCACGGTCTGGCCTAGCAGCCCGTCGGGGCCGGGGACGTTCTCAGCAATGCGACCCTTTACCCCGACGGGCTGCTGGCCCGCTGATGCAAATGCCACAGCGGAACTGATGCAGATCCGACAGCTCCGCCGGATCCACGAGCCCGCCAGCCAGGGGAGCGACCGCGGCACGGGCTTCGCGCTTGCCCTCCACGGAGGCGACAGCCATGCGCGAGCGAACGGTGAACAGGCGGGCGGCGCGGACGGACCCGGTGACCGCGGTCATCGTGGTCCTCGCCCTGCTGGCCTTCATCGTCCTCGCGGGCGTGGGGATCGCCGTGTTCGCTCGATGACCAGCAGGAAAGGAGTCCGCATGTCAACGCACAAGTCGGTTCTCACGGCTCTCGCGGTGTTTCTGATTTCCGGCCTCGGAGTTCCGTCGCCGGCTCTCGCCGGCCCCGGGGGAGGCTGCGGGGGTGGAGGCTGCGAAGGCCCGAAGGCTCCCGAACCCGCCCCGGTGGCGGGTGCGAAGGCTCCGACGGGGCTTCTCGTCGACCTCGGGAACGAGCGCTGCCCGATCATGGGTGGCAAGGTGGACGGAAAGACCTTCAGCGAATGGGAGGGCCTCCGCATCGGCCATTGCTGCCCTGGCTGCACCGCCGCACTGGCGAAGGACCCTGCCGCCGTTCTCGACCGCGCGAAGGTCGATTGGAGAGAGGCCGCCGGTGCGGTGAAGAGGGTGAACGAGGCGACGGGAGAAGCCCGGACGAAAGCGCTCGCGGAATTGCGCGCGAAGTGGAAGGTCGTCCGCGAGCCCGCGCCGGAGGCACCGCCGGCCGCGCCAGCGAAGTGAGAGCAAGAACGTCACGCGGCCGGGTCACGGGAAACCGGGACCCGGCTGCGGCACCTTCGCCCCGAGTTCACCTTCCGGCGGGGCGGCGAACCCGGACTGGACTACGAACATGAGTCGCACTCTCCTGGCAGTTTGCGGTCTGACCCTCCTTGCGAGGTGCACGGCCACGCCGATCGAGGCCGAACTGAGCGCCCGCCGGGACCTGGAGACGGTGACCACCCGTTACCGGCCCGGGGATTCGAAACCGGAACTCCCGGCGCTCTCCCCGGACTCCCCCCTCTCCGACTGGCTCCGGTACGCGATGCTCAATGACCCGCGCGTCGAGGCGGCGTACTACGACTGGGCCGCGTCGGTGGAGCGCATCAGCGCGGCCCGATCGCTACCCGATCCGCGGCTGACGTTCAGCGCCGACATCACCAGCGTGATCGCGATGGTCATGCCCGGGCTGATGATCGACCTGCCCGGACCGGGGAAGCTGCGCGCGGCCGGGGAGGCGGCGGCGGCGGAGTCCCGGGCCGGTTACTTCGCCTTCGAGGCGCAGGTTCTCAGGACCGCATTCAGCGCCAAGTCCGCATACCACCGCCTGCGTTTCCTCGAGGACTCGATCCTGGTCCGGAGGGAGATGCTGGCGTTGCTCGGAGAACTCGAAGAGTCGGCCCGGCAGCAGGTCACCGCGGGTCGCGGGACGATCCAGGACGTGCTCCGCGCTCAGATCGAGCGCCGGACCCTCGCGACCCGGCTCGACAGCCTCGAGGATTCCCGTGGCGCGCTGCACGCCGAGTTCCGTGCCTCACTCGGCCATGATCCCGCGGACAAGGCGGTCCCGCTGCCCACGAAGTTCGACTCCGGAGCCGAGTCACCTCCTCCGGACGGGATTCTGTCCCTCGCGGCATCCCGGAATCCCGAACTGCGTCGCCTGGAGGCGGAGGTCCGGCGGGGCGAGGCAATGCTGGACCTGGCCTTCCTGAGCGGCGTACCCGATCTCTCCGCCGGCATCGAGGCGGACGTGAGGGCCAGTCCGGTGCTGTGGAGACCGACGGCCTCCCTGACGCTGCCCATCTGGCGCGACAAGGTCGCCGCCGGGATCGCCGCCGCCCAGGCCGGGATACGGTCCGCCGAAGCCCGGCTCACCGCCGCCCAGATCGGACTCGCCGCGGAGGTCGCCGCCATGATCGTCATGGTCCGAGAGAGCACCCGCAACGAAGCGCTTTTCGGCACCATGCTGCGACCGATGGCCCGGCAGGCGCTCGAAGCAGCCCGGGCGGGGTACGCCGCGGGGCGGTCGTCGTTCCTCGACGTGGTCGACGCCGAACGCCAGTGGCTCGAATTCGAGCTGTCTCACATCGAAGCCCGGACCCAGCGGGAACTCGCCCTCGCCTCGCTCTCGCTGACCATCTCCGGAGTCGCCCCCGAAGGGTCGCCGGTCCTGCCGCCTCCCGTGCACTCCGGCGTTCCGACTCCGCAGACGGAGGCTCGCCGATGAACCGTGCCCGCTCCCTCGTCGCGGTCGCCGTGGTCGCCGCGCTCGCGGCCGCAGGCGGGTACGGCATCGGGAGGTCGTCCCCGGTACCCGGGAGTGCCGCCGCCGCGACGGGCAGAGCCCCGGAGGCCCCGAGCGGGCAGGTCTACACCTGCTCGATGCACCCGCAGGTGCGCCTCGACGGTCCCGGCCGGTGCCCGATCTGCGAAATGCCCCTGATCCCGGCGGCGTCCGTGCCGGCGACCCCGGGCGAGACCCCCACGCTCGAACTCTCCGAGCAGGCGATGGCGATGGCGAGCGTCGAGACCGTGCCGGTCGAGGCCCGGCCGTTGACCCGCGAACTCCGCGCCGTGGGGCGCATCGAGTACAACGAGTCGTCCCTGGCCTCCATCACACCGCGGTTCAGCGGGTACGCCGAGCGGCTCTTCGTCAGCTTCACGGGCGCGGAGATCCGCCAGGGCGACCACCTCGCGGAGGTCTACAGCCCGGAGATCCTGGTCGCCCAGCAGGAAACCCTGATCGCGCTGCAGGCCGGCGCCGACAGCACTCTCGTCGAAGTGGCCAGGACGAGACTCCGGCTCCTCGGCCTGTCGGACGAACAGATCTCCGATCTCGTGAAGCGGCGGAAGTCCACGGATCACGTCACGCTCTACTCGCCCATCAGCGGCACGGTGATCGAGAAGCGGATCGTCGAGAAGGCGGCGTTCGAAGCCGGTGAGGTCCTCTACCGCATCGCCAATCTGGACACCGTCTGGGCGTACCTCGAGATCTACGAGCCCGACCTCCCCTTCGTCCGCTACGGCCAGCGGGTGAGGCTGACGGTCCAGGCGGTCCCCGGCCGCACGTTCACGGGCCTCGTGACCTTCATCCAGCCGTTCGTCAATGATGAGACGCGCACCATCCGGGTGCCGGTGCATATCGAGAACCCGGATCACGCGCTGACACCGGGGATGTTCGTGAGCGCCGTCCTCGAAACCGGGCTCACCGCGGAGGGGCGGGCGGCACCGACCGGGGTGGAGGGCCGGTACACCTGTCCGATGCACCCGCTGGTGCTGGCCGAAACGGAGGGGCCGTGCCCGAGTTGCGGGATGCCGCTGGTGCGGATCCCGGGAGAACCCGCTTCCGCGAAGCCGGCCGGCAAGACCGGGTTCGCCTGCCCCATGAAGTGCGAGGGGGAGAAGATCTACCTCGAGTCCGGGAACTGTCCCGTCTGCGGAATGAAGCTCGAGGAGATCCTCCCGCCGGATGCGGGTTCGGCGGAGGCGCCCGCGGTCCTCGCCGTGCCCGTGTCCGCCGTGCTCGACAGCGGCACGCGGCGAATCGTCTACGTCGAGAAGTCGCGCGGGCTCTTCGAGCCTCGGGAAGTCGCGCTCGGACCCCGCGCGGGGGCTTACTTCCCCGTCCTCGCCGGTCTCGCCGCCGGCGAGCGGGTGGTCGTCCGGGGGGGCTTCCTGATCGACAGCCAGTTCCAGATCACGGGACACCCGAGTCTTCTCCACCCGGGCGGACAACACGCCTCGCCGGGCCGCCCGTCCGGTTCGGGTGGCGCGACGAAACCCCCGGATCACGGGCACTGAGCGGGGAACCATCATGATCAACGCGATCATCCGCTGGTGCATGAGGAACACGTTCCTCATGCTGCTCCTGATCGCGGGGGTGTGCGCCGCGGGGTACCGGGCCACGACGCTCATGAAGGTGGACGCCATCCCGGACATCGGTGAGAAGCAGGTCATCGTCTACGCCGACTGGGAAGGGCGCAGTCCGCAGGATGTGGACGACCAGGTCACCTATCCACTGACCACGAGCCTCGCCGGGACGCCGGGCGTGAAGACCATCCGTTCGATGTCCGGCTTCGGCTTCGCGATGGTGTTCGTCATCTTCGAGGACAGCGTCGACTACTACTGGGCGCGGTCCCGGGTGCTGGAGCGCATCAACGTCGCGCAGAAGAGCCTGCCTTCGGACGTCACTCCGGTGCTGGGTCCGGACGCCACGGCCCTCGGACAGGTGTACTGGTATACCGTCGAGGGCGAGGGCTTCGACCTGGCGGAGCTGCGGTCCATCCAGGACTGGTACGTGCGCTACCAACTCCAGTCGGTGGTCGGCGTGAGCGAAGTCGCGAGCATCGGCGGATTCGTCAAGCAGTACCAGATCGACCTGGACCCGGACCGGATGCGGGCACACCGCGTCACGCTGCCGGACGTGTACGACGCGGTCCGGAAGAGCAACATCGACGTGGGCGCGAAGGTCCTCGAGCGAAACGGCGTCGAGTACTTCATCCGCGGTCTCGGCTTCATCCGGTCGATCGACGACATCGAGCGGATCGTGATCCGTCAGGAGAGCGGCACGCCGCTTCTCCTCGAGAGCGTCGCCACCGTGCAGCTCGGTCCGGACTTCCGGCGCGGGGCACTGGACAAGGCCGGTGTGGAGGTCGTCGGCGGCGTGGTGCTCATGCGCTACGGCGAGAACCCGCGCGAGGTCGTCGTCCGCGTGAAGGAGAAGATCGCCCAACTGGAGGCGGGCCTGCCGGGCCGGACGCTGTCCGACGGCCGGGTGTCGAAGGTCCGGCTGGTTCCGTTCTACGACCGGACGACGATCGTCGAGGAGACCATCGACACTCTCGTGACGGCCCTGTTCGAGGAAGCGATCGTCGCGAGTCTCGTCGTCCTCTTCTTCCTGCTGCACTTGCGGACCGCGGCGACCCTGCTGCCTACGCTGCCGCTGGCGCTGGCCGGATCCCTCATCCTGATGCACTCCTTCGGGATCGACAGCAACATCATGTCGCTCGCCGGCCTCGCGATCGCCATCGGCGACATCGCCGACATGGGCATCATCATGTCCGAGAACATCTACCGCCGCCTCGCCGGAGCGACCGAGGTGGAGAAGCGCGAGAAGGGGTACTTCGGGATCGTCCACGAGGGTGCCACGGAGGTCAGCGGCGCGATCCTCACGGCGGTCGGCAACACCCTCGTGTCTTTCATCCCCGTCTTCTTCCTCACCGGACAGGAAGGGAAGCTCTTCACGCCCCTGGCCTACACGAAGACGTTCGCCATCGGCTCTTCGGTAGTGCTGGCGATCACCGTCGTTCCGTTCCTGTGCTACCTGCTGTTCCGCCCCGTGAAGTGGGGGTTTCGGACCACGGTCGCCATCGCGTCGGCCATCGGCGCACTGGCCGCGCTCGCCACCCTCCTCGTTTTCCGATGGGGGTTGGGCGGCGGCCCGGAGCGGGGATGGCTGGTCGCCGCGGCCGTCGGCGTGGGCGTCGCCGTGTGCGTGGTCCGGATGGCGCGGGAGCGGTTCGTTCCGCTCGAGCGTAACCCGGTCTCCCGGATCATCGCCCGATGGTACGTGCCGACGCTGCGATGGATCCTGGACCACAGGAAGACCTTCATGACGATCCCGGCGGTCATCCTCTTTTCGGGACTTTCGGTGTGGTTGGGCGTCCACCGCACGCTGGCTCCCGTGGAGTGGGCGGTCAACCTCTTCGCAAGCGAACCGGCGTCGCCGGAACTCCGCAGGCTCATGGGCGCCGGCGAGTCCGATGCGGTCGCCCGCCCCCTGCTGGAGTTCGCTCACCTGCGGTGGCAGCGCGTGCGGGATGCCTCGGGCGAGGAGCGGACCCGGTTCCGGTGGCGGCGCGAGGATCCCTCGGAGCAGCGCGCCGAGAGCACGACGGGGCTGACCGTCCTGGGCGAGGGGCGCATCCTCCCCGGCCTGGGTCGCGAGTTCATGCCCCCCCTCGACGAGGGCTCGCTGCTCTACATGCCCTCCCTCCTGCCGCAGGCATCGCTCTCGCAGGCCATCGAGGTCAACAGCCGGCAGGACCTCGCGATCGCAAGCGTGCCGGAAGTCGAGAGCGTGGTCGGCAAGGTGGGGCGGACCGAGTCCGCTCTCGATCCCGCGCCCATCGGGATGATCGAGTCGGTCGTCATCCTGAAGCCCGAGAGTCAGTGGCGAACCTCGAAGATCGAACGGGTCTTCTCCGACTGGCCGGGTGTGCTCCGCACGCCGCTCTCCTGGGTCTGGCCGGAGGAACGGCGCATCACGAAGCAGGAGATTCTCGCCGAACTGCAGGAGCGCACGGCCATCCCCGGGGTCCTTTCCACCTGGCTCCAGCCGATCCAGACCCGGCTCGTCATGCTCCAGACCGGTTTCCGGGCCATGATGGGCGTGAAGATCTACGGCAGTGATCTGCGGGCGATCGAGGAAGCGGGGCTCCAGATCGAGCGGATCCTCCGCGAGGTGCCGGGGGCGACGGACGTCATCGCCGACCGCATCGTCGGCAAGCCCTACATCCAGATCGAGATCGACCGCGACCGTATCGCGCGCTACGGCGTGAGCATCCGCGACGTGCAGGACGTGATCGAGGTCTCCCTGGGCGGCGTGAACATGATGGAGTCCGTGGAAGGCCGCGAGCGCTACCCCATCCGTGTCCGCCTGGCCCGCGACTTCCGCGAGGATGTCGAGGCGATCGAGCGCATCAATGTCCCCTCCTCCACCGGTGCCCAGGTTCCTCTCGTCCAGCTCGCCGACATCTCGACCGTTCTCGGTCCGCAGGAGATCAAGGGGGAGCGCGGGCTGCTCGTCGGCTACGTCACCATGAACACACGTGACCGCGACGAGGTCTCCGTCGTCGCGGACGCGGAGCGGGCACTCCGTCAGGCCCTGGCGGACGGCCGTCTGGAACTCCCGGGTCCGCGCCATGGAGCGGATGCGGATCCTCGTTCCTCTCACGCTGGGCATCATGTTCGTCATGCTGTACCTCGGCTTCCGGCGCTGGTGGATCGCCCCCGTGATCTTCCTCGGCGTACTCGTGTCAGCTTCCGGCGGGTTCATCATGCTCGCGCTCTGGGGGGTGAACCTGTCCGTGGCGGTGTGGGTAGGCTTCCTCGTCCTGTTCGGCGTCGTGGACGACGACGGCGTCGTGATCTCCGCCTATCTGGAGGGCGCCTTCCGGGATCGGCAGTTCTCGTCGGTGGCCGAGATCCGGGAAGCCGTCGTCGAGGCCGGCCTGAAGCGCATCCGCGCCTGTCTCATGACGACGGCCACCACCGTGTTCGGTCTCCTGCCGATCTTCTGGGCCACGGGTCGGGGCTCGGACGTGATGCAGCCGATGGCGATCCCCTCCATCGGCGGCATGGCGATCAGCATGATCACCCTGTTCATCGTGCCGTGCCTGTTCTGTGCGGTCGAGGAGTGGAAGTGGAAGCGGGTCCGCCGGTGACTTGCCGACCCGTTCACGCCCGTCAATCGCGCGAGAGGTCGGCAGATCGAGAACGTCCCCACTCGAAGGCGGCGAGGTTCAGGTCCACCGTCTTCGGGGGGACGCTTTCGGCGATCGCCTTCGCGAGGGCGTCGGCCGAGACGACCCGCGTCGCCGCGGCAAGGGCGCCGAGGAAGATGGCGTTGGCCACGACGTCGCGGCCGAACTTCTCCTGCGCCGTGGTCGCCGCGGGGATGCCGAAGGAGCGCTCGCGGGGCCCGGGGAGCTTCGCCAGATCGGAATCGTGGATCAGGATCCCCCCCGGCTTCAGATGCCGGAGGTGCGTGTCGAGAGCGGGCTGGGACATGGCGAGCAGGATGTCGAGCTCCGACGGCGCGAGGTCGAGGATCTCGCCGGGGGAGACGATGACGTCGCTCTTCGCCGCGCCGCCCCGCGACTCGCTCCCGTAGGACTGCGTCTGGAGCGCGTTCAGCCCGTCGAGGATCGCCGCCCGGCCGAGCGTGTAACCGGCCATCACCACGCCCTGGCCGCCGAAGCCGGCGATCCGCACCCTCACCGCCGCGAGGTCCGAAGCGAAGGCATCGCGGTCATCCGGCACGGCAGGCCTCCTCGTTGAGCCGCCGGAGGCTCTCGGTGAACTCCGGCCGGTTCCGCCGGGCGAGCGCGCCGACCACGAACCGGCCCTCGAGCTCCGACTCCGGCAGGCTCCGGGCGTCCTCCACGGAGATCGAGCGCTCCTTGAAGTGCTTGTAGAAGGCGAGGCCGTCGCGGAGCCCCACCCGACGCCCGTAGCTCACCGGGCACTGGGAGATGATCTCCACGAAGGCGAAGCCCTTCACCGAAAGGGCCTCCTTCATCGCTTCGATGAGCTGCCGGGCATGGAAGGTCGTCCAGCGCGCCACGTAGTTGGCCCCCGCCGCCGCCACCAGCTCGGCGATCCTCAGGGGGTGCTCGGCGTTGAAGTACGGCGTGGTGGTCGTGGCGACACCGAACGGGGTCGTCGGCGAGACCTGTCCGCCGGTCATCCCGTAGATGAAGTTGTTCACGAGGAAGACCACGAGCCCGATGTTCCGCCGGGCGGCATGGATGAGGTGGTTCCCTCCGATGCCGGAGAGGTCGCCGTCCCCGGCGATGACGACCACCGGGGACTCCGGCTTCATCACCTTCACCCCGGTGGCGAAGGCCACGGCCCGGCCGTGCGTGGTGTGGAGCGTGTCGCTCTTCAGGTAGGGGCTCGTGATCCACGAGGAGCAGCCGATCCCGGTGACCGCGACGAGGGACTCGGGGTCGATCGAGAGGTCGTCGAGCGCCTGGATGAACGCGCGGAGCACCTGCCCGCCGCCGCAGCCCGGACAGTGGGTGGTGGGCATGATCTCCCACCGCAGGTACTTCGACAGCGGATGGTCCTCGCCGTTCATGGGGCCTCCCGCGTGATCGCGCGAAGGATCTCGTCCACCGTGTGCGGCACCCCGCCGATCCGGGAGACGCGCTCCACGGGGATCCGGACGAAGCGCTCCACTTCCCGGGAGATCTGCCCGAGGTTCATCTCCGGCACGAGGATCCGGCGCACCCGCGCGCCGATCCCGGCGATCGTGTCGCCGCAGAACGGCCAGATCGTCTTCAGCCGGAGGAATCCCACCTTCCGGCCCTGCCGCCGGGCGCGCACCACCGCGCCGAGGGCCGGGCGCGAGGCGGCCCCGTAGCACAATACGAGGACCTCGGCGTCTTCGAGGAAGCGCTCCTCGGTCCGGTAGAGGTTCCGGCGGTTGCGGTCGATCTTGGCGCAGCAGCGGGTGATGAGCCGCTCGTGGACCTCCGGGGTGACCACGTCCCGCATGCCGTTCTCCTTGTGCGTCGAGCCGGTCACGTGGAGGGCCTCGCCATGCCCGAAGTCGCGGTAGGGAGTGATGAGGCCTTCCTCGTCCGCCGGGTCGAAGCCGCCGCGCGGGAAGAGGCGCACCCGGTCGAGCGCGGGGAAGACGAGCTTCTCCCGGAGGTGGCCGATCTCCCCGTCCATGAGGAAGGTCACCGGATGGCGGTAGCGCTCCGCGAAGTTGAAGCACTCGATCATCAGGTCGAAGCACTCCTGCACGGAGTTCGGGGCGAGGGCGATCGCCTCGTGGTCGCCATGGGTCCCCCACCGGGCCTGGAGGACGTCGCCCTGGGCCGGCTTCGTGGCCTGGCCGGTGGACGGGCCGGAGCGCTGGACGTCCACGACGACGCAGGGCGTCTCGGTCATCACGGCGTAGCCGATGTTCTCCTGCATGAGGGAGTAGCCGGGGCCGGAGGTGGCGGTCATGGCCCGGGCCCCGGCGCGCGCCGCCCCCACGACGCCGGCGATGCTCCCGATCTCATCCTCGAACTGGACGTAGTAGCCGTCCACCCGGGGCAGTTCCCGGGCCATGGTCTCGGCCACTTCCGAGGCCGGCGTGATGGGGTAGCCGCCGAAGAACCGGCAGCCGGCGAAGAGCGCGCCGAAGGCCGCCGCCTCGTCGCCCAGACTGAAGCGGACCTGCCCCGCGAGTCCTCCGAGGTATGTGCGCGCCCGCTCGCCGAACTCCATTCCGGCCCACCTCCCGCTGATCCCGACACCCCCGGCCGCCCGGATGGCGAGTCGGATCGGACGATCGGTCAGGATAGCGGCTCCGGCCGTGACAATCCCGGAGATTTGCCCCCGGGTCCGGAAGCCCGCCGGCGCAGGCCATCGGCACGCCAGAACCTCTCGGCGACAGGCGGCTACCGGCCGGGGGGCGGACCGCCCATGCCGGGACCGCCCATCCACCCGGGGCCGTACTGCGCCGTGATGGCCGGCTGAACCGCCTCGTACTGCTCGGGGGTGAGGATCGTCTGGATTTCCTTTTCCGCGTCGTCGCGGAGCTTCTGGAACTCCGTGCGCATGGTCTCGCGCCGGGCGGGGTCCGGCGCCGCGCCCTCGACGAACAGGCGGTCCCGAAGCTCGGTGAAGGCCTCCCGGCGCTTGCGGAGGACGGCCATCACCTGCTCGGCCTGGTACGGCGTGAGACCGAAATCGGTGCCCAGGCGCTGCTCGAACTGCTTCTCGCGCTCGGCGAACATCTCATCGAACCGCTTGCGCTGCTCCTCGCGCTGCACGCGCTCCTTCTCGGCGATCACCTCGAGGATCCGCTCGTCCAGTTCCGGTCCGGCGATCGAGCTGCCGTCGCCCGCCGGCGTCGCCGCGGAGGCCCCGGGGCCGCCGAGCGCGACCTCCGGTGTCCCGGAACGGGGCGCCGCGACCGGCAGGGGCGGAGCGATCTCCAGCGTCCGCACCCGTTCCTCCATCCGGACGAGGGCGGCTTCCAGATCCCGGATGCGCTCTCCGTCGGCCGCGCGGGCCGGGGCGGCTTCGGTCGCGACGGGAGGTTTCAGGTAGGCCGCGGCAAGGCCGCCGACGAGCCCGGCGGCGCCGGCAACGATGAGGACGAGGGCGATGCGCATGACGTTCTCCGGATCAGGTGGTCAGGGATTATACCCCGGTCGAGGCGCGAAGTTCCGGCCGGGGCCCGGAACCGGCACCCGGATCTTCAGGCAGACGAAGAACCCCGCGAGCGCGATGGCCCCCGCGAGAAGGAAGACCCACTCGAAACCGAAGGCCTCCCAGAGGAACCCCGACAGCACCGGCAGGCTCATGGCCACCGCGTGGTCGATCGTGATCCCGAGGGAGATCGTCGGGGTGATATCGGCGGGGTCCCTGGCGATCTTCTTCAGGTAGGTGGTCCGCGCCACCCGCAGCGCGAAGAGGAGGTTGTCGAGCACGTAGGCGCCGAAGAGCACCCAGAGGTCGAAGGGCGCCGGGATCAGGTGGCTGGCGAAGGCGTACGTGAGGCAGATGAAGAGCAGGATGAGCGTGTCGCCGGCCAGCACCGTCCTCTCGCCGAGCCAGTCGATGATCTCTCCCATGAGCGGGCGGAGGACGATCCCGAGGCAGGAGGCGATGAAGTAGAGGAGCGCGATCGTGGAGAGGGCCACCTCGTGGATCGAGACGAGCACCCAGGAGCCGAAGACGAGGAAGATCTGCTTGCGGATCCCGAAGAGGGCGCTGATCGCGTAGAAGATCCCGTACTCCTTCCGCCAGACGAGCCGGCGGGAGCGCACCGCGTCCCGCCCCGCCGCGAGCCGGAAGTAGAAGACTCCGGCCGCCACGGCCGCCACGGCCGCGAAGGCGTAGAAGATGTCATAGCGGTCACCCACGAGCTGCGCGAGACCGAAAACCGCGCCGACCCCGGCGATCGTGCCGAGGTTGCGCGCCCCGCCGAGCTGTCCGAGACGCCGCCCCTCCCGGCCGTCCTTCGCGAGCGCGAGCCCGAGAGGCCCCTCCACGGCGAAGATGATGTGGTCGCCGAGGGACCAGATCGCGACCCAGACGACGACGAGGGCGGTGGTCGGGGCGAGGAGTCCGAGGCCCGCCGAGCCGAGGGCGGTGAGCGCCATCGCCACGACCGCCATCCGGCTCTCGCGCATCCGGGTCAGGAGCGCCGCCGAAACGAGGAAGATGAGGAAGCCGGGAAGCTCCCGCGGGAGCTCGAGCCACCCCCGGTCTTCGGCCCCGAACCGGTGCACGTCGGACAGGTAGTTGTTCAGCGTGGAGGCGAAGACGCCGCCCGCCGCGCCGAAGAAAAGCGTGGCGAGGAGCAGCCTGCGGAGGTCGGGGGAGAGGCGGGAGAGGCGCGACATGAGTCGCGGATCATACCCGCCGGTGCCGGCGGCGGTCAGGGACGGACGAGGGCGGCGATCGCCCGCAGGCGGGCCGGGTGGTCGGTCAGGACCGCGTGGACGCCGAGAGAGACGAGCGTCCGGAGTTCCTTCGGGTGATTCACGGTCCACGCGACGAGGCGGTCGACCCGCCGGTCGGGGTGCGCCGCGTTGTGGCGCCGGAGGAGGTCGAGGTCCGCCTCGACGACCCGCCGGTAGACCTCGCTTCCCGAGATCGTGTACGTGGGCCGGCCCACGCTGGCGCACGGGTCGCCGAACTCGATCGCCGGCCGCACCGCGCTGATCTTCGACGGGAAGAGGACGATTCCGGAGGGCAGGACGACGTCGAGCGACCGGCCCGCCGTCGCCCCGCGCGCGGGGAGCGCCCGCAGCACCGACTCCGATGACGTCAGGTAAATGATCTCGTAGCGGCTCGGGTGCCGGGCGAGGGCCGCCTCGACGCGGGCGACCACGGCGTCCACGAGGTCCACGCGCGCTGGAGGGATCTTGAGGTCGAGGAACACGAGATCGAGATCCTCGCGGCCCGCTCCCCACGCCGCGAACTCCGCGATCGTCGGGATCGTCACCGCCACCCTCCCCCCGCCCTCCGCGCCGGCGTATCCGTAGTGGGCGCGCAGTTGGGCGAGCGTCAGGTCGCGGACCGGCCGACGGAAGTCGCTGCCGGCGGACGGGGCCACGGGCCGGTACCGCACCTCCGGTTCGGTTCCGGCCTGCCGGAGGATGGCCACCAGCGCATCCGGGTCCTCGTCGTGCCAGAGCACGACCTCGCCGTCCTTCGTGAGGCAGAGGTCCATCTCGATCGCGTTGGCCCCTTCGGCGAGGGCTTCCTCGAACGACGCCAGCGTGTTCTCGACCCGCTTCGCGGGCGATCCGCGGTGGCCGACGACGAGAAACCCCGGTGCCGGCCGCGCGTCACCGGGCCGGCGGCGGCGGCGGACGAGTCCGTGGGTCCGAACCGCCAGTTCCCCGATCGCCTGGAGGATGACGTCGAGGGGCACGCGCAGGAGGAGCACGAGGCGTCCGATCGCGAAGACGAGGGCGTCCCCGAGGCGCGCGAGGAGCGACCGCGTCGCGTACCCGGCAGTCGCCACGCGCGCCACCATGGGCCGCTTCGCCGCGAGCGCCGCCCGCTCGCGCTCCCGCCGGGCGGCCCGGGCCACGCGCCGCCGGGCCCGCGCGACCTCCGCCCGGTGCGCCGCGAGGGCCCGGCGTCCGCGCACCTTCTTCCGGAACGTTCCCATCGCCTCCCCCGAGTCGCCGGGGTCCCGGCACAACTGCGGCCGTTCCGCGCCCGGACGGGAAGATGATAGTCGAGGGTCGCCCGGAGTCCACGTCCCCGATCCGGCGCGGTCCAGAGTCCGAACATGCGCGGAGCCCGGCCATTCCTGAGGACGCGACCGCGGCCGACGGGCGGCAGCCGGGTCCGCGGCGCCATCCTCCTCCTCGCCCTCGCCGCCGCGGCGCCGGCGGCGGACGGGCCGGCGTGGACGACGAAGGTGCCCGACTTCCGCTCCTCGTGGCCGGAGCCGCTCGCCGTCGGGAGCGCCGCGCCGGAGTTCTCGCTCCGGTACGAGGCGTCGCCGGACGGGAAGACCTTCGCGATCCTGAGCCTCGGCAAGGACGGCAAGCCCGGTGGTCGGGGCCCGGACGCCGACGTGGAGGCCCGCGCGCCCTGACTGCGCGCGGACCCCGCCCGCCGCGCGGCCCGCAGTGCTCGGTCGCCGTGATGCGCGTCGCATCGGCTGGAGCACTGTCTGCGGCGCTCGCCGCCCTCGCCATCTGCGGCACGCCGGCCCGCCGCCGCCCGCGAAGGCTGTGCGCAAGATTTCCGCCGATGGTGCTTCGCCCTGCCCGCCATCGCCGCACCGCCCCCCGGACCTGCCGGCCATCCGTCGGCCCGGCCGCGAGCCACGGTTTCCCGGTGCCGCTCGCCGCGCCGCCTGCCACGCCGCCCGCCGTGCCGCCGTCCATGCTCGCCGCATCACGCCGGTCCCGCGACGGTCGACGCTGTACTACACACCCCCGAAATCCCCGGGCCGCCCGCAGATTTCGCGTGAGCGAGCGCCGCAGGCGCCCGCCGCCGCAGGCGGCGAGGCGGGGGAGGCCGCACCAGCGGCCGACGCGGGGGAGGATCTGCCTCCCCCGCTTGATCGACAGCGCGGGCACGCCCGTCACCTTGGGCTGCGGGCGTGCCCGCGCTGTGCACGGAATTTCCGCCGGCCCCGGGACCGCCGTCCGGCACAGGTCGCGTGATCCCCGCCGGTTTCATCCCGCCCTCCGTTCGCCGCCTCCGGCGTCGGTCCTCCACACCTCCCGGGACTCCTTCGCCTCCCCGAGGAAGGTGATCACCAGTTCCTCGCCCTGGCGGCCCTCCACCTTGATGTATCCCTGGTGGATCCCCCGCAGGTGATGCACGCGGCATACGAACAGGATATTGGCGGGCTCGTCGCCCCCGCCCCGCGACCGCCAGCGGATGTGGTGCCGGTGGCACGCCGGGCGCGAACACTTCGGGATCTGGCAGAAGCCGAGGTAGCCCGGGTCCTCCTCCTCCTCCGGCGCGTCGTGCGCGTGATCCCCGGCGTCCTTCTTCGCTCTTCGCCGCCGCCGCTTCTTCTTCCGGTAGCGCCGCTCCTCGTCGAGGTGCTCGGTCCACGTGGCCGAGACCGAGTCCCCGACCCGCGCCCAGCCCTCGCCCCCGCTGATCGTCTCGCCCTGCGCCTCCGCCACCGCCTGCGCCACGCTCACCGCCAGCGCCCGGATCTCCACCGATTCCCGCGGACCCCAGAGCTTGCGGATCCCCTCCTCCCGGTTCCGCTTCTCCTCGCGCTTCGCGGCCTCCCGCTCCATCTCCACGCAGCTCTTCGTCTTCCCCTCGGCGATCATGTCCCGCACGGTCTCCCGGTTCGCGCGGCGGGCGAGGAGGAGCGCCTTCGTCCAGACCAGCTTGCCCTTCTCCACGGCCTCCCTCAGGTCCGGCAGCTCCTCGAACTTCCCCTCGAGCCACGCGCGCTGGCGCACCGCGCGGTCCGTCATCCCGAGGCGCTCCTCCGCGTACTCCTCGAGGCTCCGGTAGCCGAGGTGCTTCGGGACCTCGTCCTTCACCACCGCGCGCAGCACCCTGCCCAGCGGCAGGTCGTGGATCCGGCGCACCTTCATGAGCCGGTGGAGACGGCGGTTCAGATCGAAGGGATCCTTCATCCGACAGACCCGCCGGGCCGATCGCACCGCCGCGACCTGCTCCTCGACCTCCGGGTCCGGGGGCGGGGCCGCGCGCGCCGGGGTCGGCCCTTCCGCGGCCGCCCCTTCCGGGGCCGCGCGCGCCGGGGTCGCCGCCGCCTTCGCATCCGGCTTGAAAGGCCCGTT
>JALOQY010000077.1 GCA_025459285.1 Planctomycetota bacterium
GCCGTCCCGACCCTCCGCGTAGAGCAGGGCGCCGCGCAGGAGGTGGATCCGCGTGGCCAGCACGCTGTCTCCCGGCGCCGCGGTCCCTTCGAGCCGGACCAGGGCCGCGCGGTGTTCGGCCCGGTCGGCGAGCCGCTGGGCGTCCCGGAAGGCCCGGCGCGCTTCGGGGTCCTCGGCGGGCGGTCCGGCCACGTAGCGCCGGAGCGCCTCGGCTCCGGGTCCCCGGTACTGCCCCGCGACGGCCGCGGCCTCCTCGGCGTTTCCCGCGGCCAGGAGGTCGTCCACCGTCGCGAAGGGCTCCATCGGCGCGGGAGAGGCGAATGCGGCGGCCAGTGGGAGAAGGACCGCGAGGAGCGCCGGCCAGCGGCATCCCGCCGGCCCCCCCGACCGACCCGCGTCCCTTCCCATACCGCCTCCTTCCCCGGTGCGTCGACCGCCTATTCCGGCGATCCCGCCCCCTTGCCCCGCCGGCGCTCCGCGTCCGGAAGGGCATCGAACGCCTCGACGGCCTCGGCCCGCGGCCGGGACGCCCACAGGCCCAGCCCGTCCAGCGCCTCGAAGTCGCGAAGCGGGTCGTCCACCACCTCGAACTCCGCAGTCCCGGGCTCGCCGTCCAGGGGCCAGAAACCCCAGCGGATCCGGTCGCCCGCCCGCAGGGCCTTCAGCGCGCTCTGCCCCTGGTACACCGCCTCGTGCACGATCCCCATCGCACCGCCGCCGACTTCCTCGAGGAGCAGGTACTCCCCGAAGTAGCGCCGCAGCGATTTCCGGATCGGTGCCGGCTCGACGATTTCGCTGAGCATCGCATCGACCTCCAGGGCGTCGAGGAACTCGCCGTGGCGCTCGCCCAGGCGGTCCCGCCACTCTCCGGGACTGGCCGGCTCCCCGGCGTCGCGCTCACACCGGAATTGCTCCAGACACTCCGCAATCAGCCGTTCCGCGTGCAGTCTGGCCATACACCATAAGGGCGGAAACCGAGGGCCGGCGTTACGCGCCCGCCGGGCGGAAGTCGCGCAACCCCCGCGCCTTCGCCTCGGCGTCGCGCATCCGCTTCGCGAGGAGTCTGCCCACCCGCGCGATCCAATGGCGCCTCGTCGAGGCGCAGTGGTAGGGGGCAACCTCGTGGACGAAGGTCGCCGGCAGCTCGTCGTCGAGCGGCTTTGGCGCGCCCGAAGGATTGCGGCGACAGTCCGGAGGCAGAGGCCAGCGGGTGAGCCCCTGGCTCTCGGGAAGCGGTGGAGCGGGATTGTGTTTACAGGGCAACCGGGCCAGTGCGAGCGCCAGCAGCACCATGGCCGCCGCGCTGAAGCCCGCGATCTTGCGACGCGTCATCACCCCGGCATTCCAGCTCCCGGCCGGCCGGAAGGTGCCCCGACGTTGGGGGGAAACCGCGATATGGCGGTTCTCACCCTGCCGGCGGGTCACGGGCGAGGGGGAGGTCCTCCGGGGGGCGGGAGTCGAGGTGGTGCAGGGTTCTCGGGATGCGGTCGATGGCCGCGGGCTCGGCTTCCGAGATGAGTTGCGGCCGCAGATGGAGGACCCCCCGCCTTGTCCCCCGGTGACCTCCGTGCACAACCCCTTCACCGGGACGGCCCATTCGCTACAATGCAGGGATGATCGCCCGCTTCCTCCTCGCCCCGCTCGCCTTGGTATTGCTCGCCTCGCCGGCGCTGGCCCAGGTCTATGTCAAGGAAGGTGGCTTCGGCGACCGCGTCAGCGGCGACATCCACGCCTCGACGGAGATGGACCTCTTCGTCACGGAGGCCGTGGCCGGTTCGCGCCTGGTTCTGTCCCTGCGGGCGGGGCCGGGCAGCGCCTACCTCGCGGGTGTCGAGGTCTTCCACTATGACGAGCGTACGACGAACACGAAGGTGACTCTCTTCGGGGGAGAGCCCACCCTCAACGGCAAGGGCTTCACGGGGCTGCTCGCCGTGCTTCCGAACACCGGACGGTACGGGATGCTCATCTTCCCCGGCAGCCTGGGCCGGTTGGGGGAGTATGCGCTGTCGTCCTCGATACAAACTCCTAAACGTCCGGCGGTCACCCTCGTCGCCCCGGGGACGCACGCCGATGCCGAGGTGTCCTTCGACGCGCTCGCGGGGACGATCGCCTCGATCAAGGTCCGCGCGGCCCGTGACGCTCCCCTGCCGGCGACCTTCGCTCTCTTCGATGCCGACGGCAACGAGATCACCACGACCGCCAAGGCCGGACCGACCTCCGTCACCCTCGCCAGCGCGGGGTTACCGAAGCTGGGGCGGTACACGCTCCGGCTCGACGGGGACGGCGCCGCGACGGCGACCGTCACCGTCCGGCTGAAGCCACCGCGCGTGGCGCGCCGTAAGATCGACGCGCGGGACGTGACGGCGCCGGCGCCTCCGGTGGTGGTACTCGGGGTGGCGAGCGGCAGCGCCGGGTATGCGACGGGCATACCGTTGATCAACCTGGTCGGTGAGAAGGGGGGATGCGAGAGCCTGCGTTTCCATCTCACGCAGAGGCGTCCGCAGTTCCTCGTCGGGAAGGGGTTCCCCTCCGACCTCGTGGCGCGGGAGGTGGACCAGGAGTACGACGGAGAGGGGCGGCTCGCCGCCTACCGGGTCGAGTTCTACTATCGCGGGGCGGACGTGGAGCCGACCTGGGGCGCCGTGGTCTCCGGAATCACGTACGACGACGAGGACCGCCTGACCGGCTTCTCGGTCACGGCCCTGACGCCGGAGGGCGCGGGCCAGTCCGTCTTCTCGCAGGCGGAGCGCGACGAGAGCGGCCGGGTCGTCTCCTACCTGGAGACCCGTACCTACGGGGCCGACGGGGAAGCTCGGGAGTGGTCCCTCTCCGTCCGCAGCATGTTCTACCTGGACAACGTGCTCACGGTGTTCCGCGTGACCGCGACGGGCCCCGGAGTGGCCGGGAAGACGTTCCTCCATCCGTTCTGGTTGCTGCCGTAGGGCAGTGGACGGGAAGCACCTGCCGGATCGTCACCATGCGGCGCCGCCAAGGGCAGGCACGCGGCCTCCCTCGCCTCGATCTGAACCCGGGACGGATGGCCGGGGTAGCATCTGCGGCGGTCCTCCGCAGGCCCTCGGTATGAGCGTGACCCGCACACTGCTGCCCGATCTGCTCCGCCGCCCCACCGTGTGGATCGCCGCCCTCTACACGGCCGGCATCGCCGTGACCCTGCACCTCGCACTCACCCACCGCAACTTCCTCTTCGACTACGACGCGCGGTTCTGGTTCCTCGGCGGCGTCATGTGGCTCCGCGGCCTGTCGCCTTACGACCACGGCCAGTTCGTGGACCTCTGGCTTCGCGAGTTCGGATCCCCGCCGGCGTTCCCCTCCGGGTTCGTCTACCCCGGCACGATCCTGCCGCTCTCGCTCCTCCTCGGAGCGTTTCCCTGGTCCGTGGCGCGCCATGTCATGCGCGCGCTCAACCTCGCGTGCTACGGCCTGTCACTCGCAATCCTCCACCGTCGCTTCGTTCGCGACGGGAGCCTCCCGGGCCAGCCGGCCCGCCGGGCCTTCTGGGTCGCGGTCTCCGCGGCCACGCCGGGCATGGGGATCGCGATCTTCCAGGGACAGGTGGCGCCCATCGTGACGCTCGGCCTCGTGCTGGCCTGGACGGGGCTCGCGCAGCGCCGGACCGGGCTCTGCGTCCTCGCGTTCGTGCTCGCCGGCATCAAGCCCCAGGTCTCCCTTGTTCCGCTGGTCTTCCTCCTCGTTCGTCACTGGCATCGCCGCGCCGCCTGGGCGGTCGCCGCCGTCGTCGCGCTGTCGGCGCTCCCCCTGCTCTGGTCGACACCCGCCGGCCTCCTCGAGGATCTGCGGGCCTCCGTCGGCGAGCACATGCAGCAGGGGTTCAACGACCTCTCCCACTACGACAGCCTCCCCGCGCTGCTGGGCGCCACGCGGCTTCGCAGGTTGGCCCTGTGGGCGGGCATCGCCGCCGGCGTCGTGGCGGCCGTGCTCCTCGGATGCCGGGCCCGCCTCCGCGCCGAGGCCTCCTGGGATGTCCGGGCGCTCCAGATCGCGCTGGTGGCGGCTGCCGCGCTCATGCCCGTGCACCGCTACGACCTGGCCGTCCACCTCCTGCTCCTCGCCACCGCGTGGGCCCTCGGGCCGGCGGCGCGGGGCATCGGCCTGTTCGCGCTCGTCGCGGCCCAGGGCGCCAGCTACTGGGTCGCCCTGCGCCTCGTCCGGCCCGGTGCGGGCCGGACGGGCTCCTGGGACACGTACATGTCCGTGGCGAGCGACATCGCCACGGCCTTCGTGGCGGCCGAGTTGATCTTCCTGCTGGTCCTGTGGTTCGCGGACCGCCGCCGGATGACCACTCCGGGGCCAGGCCCCAAGTCACCATTTTGACGCGATGGGTGCCAGACCTCCCCCGGATCACGGGGCGGGCGCCGGCTCAGCGGAGGTCCACCGTCACCTCGGCGTCGCCCTCGATCAGCGCCCCGCGGCCGCCGGAACTCGTCTCCACCCACACGTGGTACACGGCCTCCGGCACGCCGCGGATCTCGAAGGTCCCGTCCTCCTCCACGGAGCCCCACATCTCGACTCCGTGGCCGAACACCGTGAGCCGCATCTTCTCCGGCCGCTCCCCGGACCAGAGGACCCGCCCGCGCACGGTCCGGCCGGGTTCGAGGCCGACCTCGATCCGGGGTGTCGCGGCGGTGATCCCCTTGCGAAGGACGCACCGTCCGCTCTCCTCGTGGCGGACCAGGAGCGCGTAGGAGCACTTCCGGGAGAGATTGCGGAAGGTGAGAAGACCGCCCGCCCACCGGCCCTTGTCGGACCAGCCGCCGACGTCGGGCGGCCAGTCATCGGAGATGTCGAGGGCCAGCCGCGTCTCGAGATCCCACTGGCTCGTCCCGGGAGGAGGGGCCTCCACGGCGACCTGGAGCGTCCAGCCCGGATCCAGGACGAGGCGCACCTCCTCCTCGCCGGCGGACACGGTGCGGCGGACATCCACGAGGCTCCAGAACGAAGGTCCCGGGGGCTCGGCGGAAAGGTCCACCGGCCCCGGCCGGAAGGGGCCGACGACGAAGGAGCCGTCCGCGTCGGTGTACGTGATCGCAAGCGCTCCGGGGAGGTCCGCCTGCCGGCCCTCGACCTTCCCGCTCCGCACCGGCCGGCCCGCGGGGTCGGTCACCGTCCCGCGGACGACGAGCCCCCGCTCGAGGGCCACGGTGGTGTCGCCGGGGGTCCAGTCGCGGAGCGAGTACCTGAAGAGCATCACCGCGACCTTCGGAGGGCTGACGCACAGCTCCAGGGCCTGTCCCGTGGGGATGCCCCGGAGGACGGCGATGCCGTCGGCGCCGGACCACTCGTCGAGGCCGCAGGGCGCGAAGGCACCCCTCCCGCCGACCCGGTCCTCCTCGTACGCGTGGACGCTCACGAAGGCGCCGGGCAGGGGCCGGCCGGCGTCGTCGAGGACGGTGATCGCCGCCGAGAGGCCCCGGAGGAGGACGAGCCGGACGTCCGCCGCGCCGGCGCGCGCCCGGACCGGCTCCGCCGGCAGGAACCCGGGGGGCGGCAGCGCGCGGACCGAGTACTCGAGGTCCCCGAGGCCCGCGAGGACGAACCCCCCGTCCGGTCCGGCGGCGGCATCGGCGTGGACCGTCGCCTTCCCCGCGGCGAAGGGGTAGCGCGGGACGGCCTCGACGCGGATGCCGGGCAGCGGGGCCCCGCCCTCGTCGCGGACGGCCCCGCCGATGGCGAGCCCGGCGGGCAGTCGCACCGTGACCTCCCCGTCTCCCGCCGGGAGCGGCCCGACGATCGCGGCGCCGGAGGGGGAGGGGCCACCGCCGGCGGAGCGGGCCCGGAAGACCTCCACCCACCGTTCGCCGGGGGGCGTCCCGGAGTCGAATCGCACGAAGTCCGCCACCCCGTCCCGGAGCCGGCTCTCGTCCGCCCGGAAGTCCGCCGCGCCGCCCGAGTGGAGCACGATCCCTCCTCCCGCCACCGGATCGCCGTCCGGCCCCAGGACGCGGATGCGGAGAGCCTCCCGCGCCGCGGGCGGGGCGGGGGGCGGGGGGCGGAGCACGAGGCGCACGTCCCTCCCACCGGCCTCCGCCTCCGTCGCCGCGTTGTGCCAGACGTCGCGCGAGGCCCCCGTGCAGAGTTCGTAGCGACCGGGGAGGAGCCCGGTGAGCAGGAACGCGCCCCGGTCGTCCACGATGGCTCGCGCGACGGCAACGTCGAGCGGGCCCCGGGCCGTGACCTCCGCCCCGATCGGGGCCGTGCCGTCCGCAAAGAGCGCGGTCCCCTCGATGGTCAGTTCCCCGCCCCGCCTCTCCATCTCCACGGTCGCGGAGCCGGGGGGCGTGAGGAGGGCCGCGCCGGGGCCGGCGCGGAACCCCTCGGCCCCGGCGACGACCTCCAGGCGCTCCCGCGGCAGCGGCCCCAGGACGGCGCGACCGTCGGCATCCGTCGGGACGGCCGGCAGGGAGAGGAACTCCCGGTCGTACTCGCGGCGCACCCCGACGCTGGCTCCGGGGAGCGGCGCCCCGGTGTCCGCCGCGACGACCCGGACCTCGACGGTGAGGCCCGCCGCGAGCCGGATCTCGATCTCCCGCGCGGTCGCCGGGTCGAGCGGCGTGATCCGTTCGCACACTTCCGCGAAACCGGATGCACAGACTCGGATTCGATGCTCCACGCCAGGCGCCAGCGAGCCGATCTCGAACGCCCCGTTCGGGCCGCTGTCTGTCCCGCCGGTGGACAGGACCTCCGTCCCGGACCAGGTGTGGCGCCGCCGCTCCGCGGTCAGCGAGGCCCCCACCACCGGCGCGCCGTCCTCCGAGACCACCCGCCCGCGGAGGATCGGCGCCCTCGCCGCCGCGAGGGTCACCTCGCGGGTCTCGCCCGCTTCGAGCCGGATCGCCCCCGGCGAGTAGACGTAGTTGTCGAAGTGGGCGAAGTCCCGCGACGCGTACCCGGCCCCGAGGACGGCCAGCGCGACCTCGCCGGCCGGCAGATCCTCGATCGCGAAGCGGCCCCGGGCGTCCGTGACCGCCACCTTCTCCCCGAGGGCGAGGTCCTCGATCGCGCCGCCGCGGGGGACGGCGAAGACCGTGACGCCCGGCAGCGGGCGGTCCGAGCCCTCCTCGACCACGAGGCCGGCCACGCGCGCGGCCCGGTCCACGGCGAGGAGGATCTCCGTCTCGCCCGCAGGGACGGCGCGGACCAGGGGGCGGAACCCGGGGGGATCGACCCGGACCGCCCGGTTCGTGGCCGGCAGCCGCAGGCAAAACCGGCCATCGGGTCCCGTCACCGCGGCCATGAGCGACCGGACGGCGTGGTCGGGAATCCCGCCGCCGAAGACCGGCACTCCGGGCAGGGGCCGGCCGTCCCCCGCCGCTACGAGGCGCCCGGAGAGGGCCACCAGGCCGGCGTCCACCACGAACTCGACGGGCTCCGTGCGCGGTACGCGGGCGCAGCCGCCCGTGGCGAGGAAGGTGCCCGGAGCGTGGCAGGAGAGGCGGTAGGTCCCGGGGGCCAGGCCGTGGATGGCGAACCGGCCCTCCGCGTCCGTCCGGGCCGCCGGGCCGCGCGGCCGGGGGAAGCAGGTGGCGTACTCGTCGGGCAGGCACCCGAGGACGATCACGTCCACCGACTCCGGCACCGCGCGCTCCACCGCCACGAAGCCGTCGAACGGCGCGCCGTCCGCGTGGATCGCGCGACCATGAAGCGTGCCGGATCCCGCTTCGAGGTCCACGTCGGCGCGCGCCGAACCCGAGGCCGCAAGCCGCACCAGGGCGGTCCCGGAACCGCCCGCCGCGCCGGTCGCGCGGACTTCGTAGAGGGCGGCCGGCACGCCCTCGAAGGCGTAGGCGCCGGACTCCCCGGCCTTCGCCGTCCGGAGCGGGGGGCCGTCGCCGAACAGGGGCGCGAGCACCCCCGCGGGGGATGCGAGGTCGAGGGGGAGGCCGGCCGGCGCCGCGGGGTCCGCCGGCCGGAGGAGGCGCAGCTCGACCTCGGCGGCGGCGGGGCGGCCGTCGCGCCGCACGGTCCCGCGGATGACCCCGGGGGCGGGGGCCGCGCCGGGCTCCGGCGCGGCGGGCCGCGGGACGGCGGAAGCCGGGCCCTCCCCGCCCGCCTCCGGGCCGCGCGCCGGAGGGGGCCGGTGGGCGCGAGCCACGAGCAGGCCGAGGGCGGCGGCGGCGATCACGACGGCGGGGAGCCACTTGCGCACGGCGGCCTCCGGGGAGACGGCGATTCCGTCACCGGGCCATCCTACCACCGCCAGAGGAAGGACAGGATTCCGGACGCGGGGAGGCCGCATTCGACGGGACGGGATGGCCGGGTTCCGAGCGCCGGCGGGAACGGCTCCGGCGCGCTCGGGGCGCGCGCCGACCGCGAGCCTGGCCTCGGCGCCGCCGTGCGGAGCTTCAGGTCAATCAGGCCTTGCGAATCGGCGGTCGCCTCACCGCGCTGGGGTGCCTCGAAGGGCGTCCTGAGGGCCAGGTTCCGGACGACGACGGCCGGATCCGCCCCCGGGAAGAATGACCCTGGGTCACTTTGCCCGCCCTGCAGGTGTGGCAGAATGGGGGCATGAGGGTCCGGCGGCTCGGGATCGACGCGACGTGGCTCTGGCTCGGCGTCCTCTTCATCTCCCTGTTCGCCGGATTCGTGGCGTTCTGTGTCATGGACCCGCCCGCCTCGCGCGGGTCGCGGGGGCCGGAGGCCGCCGGCAGGGACGAGCGGCGAGGGACCGCGGCGCCGGCGCCGGAACGGCCGGGAGCGGAGCGGGGCGGGGCGATCCTCGTCGAGGTCCTCCTCCACGGGCGGCCGGTGCGGGCGGAGGTGGAGATCCGGCCCCGGGGCGAAGGGGACGCGGCCCTGCCGCCGCGCGGCCCGGCGGTGTTCGCCGCGGGAGCGTGGGGCGACGGCCGGGCCCTCTTCGCCCCCGCACCACCCGGGTGCTACGAGATCCTTGCCCGGGACGCCGGCGGGCGGACGGGGGCGACAACGGTGTGGGTCGATCCCCCCGGAGCGCGCGTCCTCGCCCGCATCGAACTCCCCGGGGGGGAGCACGTCCTTCGCGGCCGCGCGATGCGCGCCGACGGTACCGCCTTCCGCGGGAACGTGAATGCGTTCACGTCGCGTTTCGGGGCCGGGGAGCCGGCGATCGACTTTCAGACGGCGCCCGCGGAGACGGACGCCGAGGGGCGGTTCGCGATCCCCGGACTCTTCGAAGGGCAGGTGTGGCTCCGGGCCGCGGGCCCGGACGGTCTCGTCTCGCGAGCCGGCCCCTTCCGCGTGCCGAATGCCGCGGAGGTCCGGTTCGTCGTGGACGAGGGGGCCTCGGATTTCACGGGGCGCGTGCTCGACGCGGCGGACGACCGGCCGGTCGCCGGCGCGGAGGTCCGGTTCGGGGGCGGGAAACAGGCGCGCTCCGCGGAGTGGTCAACCCGCGCGGACGGGAGCGGTGCCTTCCGGCTCCGGCGGCTCCCGGGCGACGGCCGGCTGGAGGTTTCGGCGCCCGGCTTCACCCGCGGGCGGCTCTCCGTCCCGGCGGACCGCACCGCCGCGGACATCCGGATCTCCCGCGTCGCGGTCGTCCGCGGCATCGTCCTCGACGCGACGGATGGCACGCCGCTCCCGGGCATCCCGGTCCGGGCTTCCGCGGGGACGCGGGTCTGGAGCTTCCCCGTGACGAGGACGGTCTCCGGTCCGGACGGGCGATTCGAACTGCCGCTGGGCGGCGCGGGCCTTGTCCGGGGCCTCGCGGCCGGGGCCGGCCGGGCCTCGGCAGTAATGGAGGTGGAGTCGGCTCCCGGCGCGGGGGTGGAGGTCCGGCTCCTCGCGGGCCTCGCGGCGGGGCTCGCCGGGGCGGTGCTCGACGAGACGGGCGGCGGGCTCGCCGGGGTCCCCGTCTGGGCCTGGTCGCGCGGGATCGGCGAATGGGAGACGGTCACCGCGGAGGACGGGACCTTCGCCTTCGACGCCTTGCCGCCACGCGAGGGGCTCACGCTCTACGCCTCCCCGGCGGGGCGGGCCGAGGTCGAGGCGGAGGTCCGGACCGGCCGCCCGGGGGAGACCGTCCGCGTCGAGATGCGCGCGCTGGTGTGCCGCGTCGTGGAGGCGACCGTGGTGGAGGAGGAGACGGGCGCTCCGATCCCCGGTGCCGCGGTCTCCCTCGTGGCCTCCACGGCGACCTCCCCCCGGCACGGAACCGTCACCGGCCCCGACGGAGTGGCGAGGTTCGCGGCGGTCCCGGCGGCCCGGCTCTCGATGGAGGTCGAGGCGGGGCGCCACTGGCTCGCCGTGCCGCTCCCGGACCTGCCCGCCTCGACGGCCGACGCCTCGCTCCGGGTCGTGCTGCGGCCCGGGCTCTCGATCGCGGGACGGGTCCGGCGTCCCGGAGGCGAACCCGCCGCGGGAGCACCGGTCAGGGCGCAGCGGGAGCAGGACGCGGACGAGCCGGGGCCGTGGGAGGCAGAGACCGTGGCCGACGAAGCGGGGGGGTTCCGACTCGGGCCGCTCATGCCGGGGGAGTACGACGTCCTGGCGTGGAAGCTGGGGGAGACCGGCCAGGCGTCGGCTTGCGCCGGCTCCATGGAAGTCATCGTGGAGATCACCGGTCCCGAGGAAGCCGGAGGAGAGCCCCTCGAGTTCCTGGTCCTCGACGGGGACGATCGGCCGGTGCCCTCGGCCCTGGTCCTGCTGTTCGATGTGTCGGTCGGGCTCCGCCGGCGCGAGGTGCCGGTCGTGGACGGCCGGGGGCCGCCGGGATGCGGCGGAGGACGAGGACTGTGTCTGGGAGGCCGGCGACGCCCGGGACGCGAGCGGCCTGCCCCTGCCCCTGGGTCGTGTCACCGGGGGACCGGTGCGGGCGCCGGCCGTGGTGACCGTGCGGCTGCCGCCGGAGCGGACCATCCGGGGCCTCGTCCTCGGGCCCGACGGATCGCCGGTGCGGGGCCTGCCGGTCCGGGCCTCGCCCGCGCGGGACTTCGGGGAGACCCTGAGGACGGTCACCGGCTCCGGTGGACACTTCGAGTTCCGGGGCCTCGCGGACCGCGCGTACGACGTGGTCGCACCGGGTCTGCCGGAGTCCGTTCCGGTCGCCGCGGGGACCTCGGACCTCGTGTTCCGGCTCCCCGCGGAGGAGGTGATGGTCGTGCGCGTGCTGGACCCGGACAGGCGTCCGGTGGCCGGGGCGGTCTTCCGCGGATCAGGTGACGCGCCGGCCGGCGGACCCGGGGGGGACCTGCTCCTCTACGTGGCCGAGGGCGGCCAGGACCACGGTTACCGGTGGATCGAGCCACCGTCCGACCGGCCGGACCTGACGGCCGCCGGCGTCGGTTTTGCCGGCGGAACGGTCCGGGAGGTGGTCCTCCCGCGCGGCCTCCACGTGCGCGGGTTCTTGCACGACGGATCGGGCGAGCCCATCGGCGGAGTCGAGGTCAGGGGCGGCCGGGGGCCGCACGTGGACTCGGACCGGACCGCCACCGACGGCTCCTTCGAGGTGGGGCCCTTCCCGGAGGGGCCGGTGGTCCTGCGCGTGGAGCGGGAGTACCCGGATTTCTGGAAAGAGGACGACCTGTCCGTCCCCGCCGGGCAGGAGGGCGTCGTGCTCCGCTACCGGGAGGGGCTCCCCCTCCTCGTGCGGGTCACCGGAGAATCCCGCGAGGACCGGGGACTGGCGCAGATCGCCGACGAAGGTACGGGTGCCAAGGGCACCGAGGAATGCTGGGGCGAGGTCTGCCGCTTCCCCGATCTGCCGCCGGACCGCACGTTCACCTTCCTCCTCCGCGACCTGGGAGGGATCGCCTTCCTCCCCGGGCTCCGCCCCGGCGGGCAGTACGAGGTCGAGATGCGGCCCGGATCGACCCTCGAGGTGAGGCTCGTGCTCGAAGGGGGAGAACTCGACGGGAAGACGGAGGTGCGGATCCGCCACGGCGTTTTCACGTTCTACGCGGACGCGCAGGAACCGGCGCGGTGGACCTTCTCCCGACTCCCGGACGTGGCCTGCGACCTCGAGGTCGACGCCGTCCTCGACGGCCGCCCGGTCCGGATCCGCCAGCCGGTCCGCCCCGGGGAAGGCTCCGTCGAGATCCCCCTCCCTCCTCGCTAACAGCCCGTCGGCTCATGCCCCCGGGCTGGCGGCAGCCTCCCGCCACCAGGATCTGTTGCGTGACGAGCGCTCGCTCGGATGGTGGTTCCGGGGTCGGTCCCGAAGTGGTCCAATGGACGGAGTGGTTCGCCGAATTCGGACTTGACGAGGAGGGAGTGCATGCGGCACCTGTCGATCATCCTGATCGTGGCGCTCCTGTCCATCGCCACGGGATGCCAGCAGACCCCGAAGGTCTCCGCACCCGACCCCGCCCTCGGCGTCGCCGGGGGCAGCGACGGTCCGCCGGTGGTCCGGCCCGGGATTCCGGGAGGCACGGCCCTTCCCGGGCCGGGCGGCCCGGCATCCGGGAAACCGGACCTCGGAAGACCGGGTTTGAAGGTCCCGGACCTCGCCGCGCCCGACCTCGGGGGCACCTGGCAGGGCCTCCTCGTCCTTGGCGGCAGGGTCTTCGGCACCCTCGAGGTGACCTTCCCGGCAGGGGCGGGCGGCTCCTCCTCGGGCCCCATGCTCCTGCGGGCACTCGGTCTTCGCACCGACTTCGACTCGCGCCGGCCGGCGCGCCCGGACCTGTCCGTGCAGGTCGCACCCGGCAATTCCGTTTCGATCCCCGCCGCCGCGCTGGCGATGGGATCCGGGCCGGGGAAGACAGCGGCCGTCACCTTCGAGGGGCGAGGCCGGTACGCCGCGAAGGTCCCGGACGAGTCGCTGCCCATCGACCGGCCCGTCATGGTCGGCTCGGGAACCCTCGTCTTCCGCCAGGACCAGGTCGGGGATCGCTTCGGTGGACAGGACATGGGGAGCTACTTCGCCGGTCGGAAGCTTGCCGACGCCTTCGTCACCATGGGTCTCGGTCGCGGGTTCGGCGGACAGGACATGGGCGACTACTTCCGCCGGAACTTCGGCGGACAGGACATGGGCAGCTACTTCGGCGGACAGGACATGGGCAGCTACTTCGGCGGACAGGACATGGGCGACTACTTCGGCGGCCAGGACATGGGCAGCTATCTCACCTCCCACGCCGGGACCCTGCGGTTCGGTCTGGTTCTCGTGAAGGGCGCACCGGCTTCGATCCCCCTGCCGAAGTAGGGACCGGCGAAACCACCCGGAGAGACTCTTCCGGTCCGCTCCTCCACCGGCCGCGCGCGGTTCGCCGACCTCGGTCCGGCCGTCGATCTGGTCAACCCATCGGCATCGCTGTTGCTTCTGCGAACTAGGTGCAATCGTGTTAACATTCCGCTCTCTTGTCGAGCCAGGAGTGGAAACCAGCCCGAGCCGACAGGGCGGAGGGCAGCGAGCATGGTCGATCCTGTGCGATCCCGGGAGCACACTCGGGGGCTGGACCTGCTGGCCCCTGCACGGCTCGCCTTCCTCCCCGTGATCGCCCTCGTCCTCGCCGGTCCC
>JALOQY010000405.1 GCA_025459285.1 Planctomycetota bacterium
AGGGTCTCCGGGGCGAGGAACTCGGCAGCCTGCTTCAGGAGGTCGCTTCAAGGGCGAGTTCGGCTCTCGGCATGGGTGCGGCCGTCTCGGTCACCGCGAAGAGGATCCGGGTGCGGATGCTCCGCGTCGGGGCCTGACTGCCGGCCCGTGGCGGCGCGCGTCACTCGATCCGAAACACCGCGAATCGCCCGATGTCCGGCCGGCGCTCCGGCTGCCAGTCGGGGCCGCCCTCGGGGTGCGCGGCCGCGGGGCCGTCCGGCCCGGTGAGGTACTCGTAGCTCCACAAGTGGAAGGCGAAACCGGTCTGCCCGCCCGAGACACGGAGACCGACTGAGTAGCCGTCGGTCTCCGGGAGCGCGTAGTACCGGAGCGCCGCGCCTCCGAGCTCGGGGACCGGGAGAACGAAGAGGAACGACAACTCCCGGCTTTCGAAGCATGGTTCCGCCCAGTCCGTCTTTGTCGCGAGTTCCCCGAGGTCGGCGGGATACCGACCTTCCCGCCGCCGGAACTCCGCGAGGGCCTCCATGCAGTCCTCCGTCGGCCCGCGGGCCCAGCGGGCGAACATCGGCAGGGGCGGCCGGGGACCTCCGACCTCCCACACCCAGAGCCCGCCCAGGGTCGCGAGCCCCGCAAGGGATGACACCAGGGCCGCGGCGAAGGGCCGGCGCCGCCGCCGCGACCCGAAGACGCATCCCCAGAGGCCCGCGATCGCGAGAACCGCACAGAGCAGGGGCAGCCAGAGGCCGGTCACCGGCGGGTTCACGAACGGAGTGTATGCGCCGCCGGCCCCGGGCGCAACGCCCTGGCACCGCGGCCCGCGTCAGAGCGGTTCGAGCACGAACAGGACCTGGCCGAGGCGGACCTCGCCGGAGTCCCGGCAGAGGATCCGCGTCACCTTCGCCCGGGCGGCGTCGCCCCGCCAGACGATCTGGTTGAAGCACTTCATCACTTCCACGAGCCCGAGCACCTTCCCCGGCTCGACCAGCGCCCCCTCCTCCACGTAGGCCGGGTCCTCCGGCGAGGGCCGGCGGTAGAAGATGCCGTCGGTGGGCGAGCGGACGGCGACCGCCCCCTCCGGCACGCCCTCCTCCGGTCCGCCGGCCTCGACGACGGCCGCCTCCGGCGCGAGATCGGCGAGGTCCGCGGAGCGGCCGATGAGGAGCAGCGGCTGGCGGTACTCCACCGCCGGCGCGCGCCCCGTCACGAGCACCTCCCGGACGATCCCCGAGCAGTCCGGCGGCACCACGAGCCGGGCCGTCTTCCGCAGCACCCGGAAGAGCCCGGCGCGCGCGCCCGGGGCGAGGTACGTCCCCGGGGGCGGCGCGTCGAGGTACCGCCCCACCGTCGGCGCGAGGAGGACCCGGACCCCCGCCTCCTCCCCCGCCCGCGACAGGGCCCGCCGCTCGTCCATCATCGCCCGCCCTCCGTCAGGATGTCGAGGTCGTGCATCGACCAGATGCGGGGGTTCTTCACCCTCCGGTAGCCGATGCTCTGGTAGCACATCTCCACGGCCGCTAAGAGCCACGACCGCAGCTCGCCCATGAGCACCACCTCGTCGGTGTCCATGAGCGCCGCGGAGCGGAGGGGGTTCATGTCGGCGGTGATCCGGTCCTCCACCTGCTTCATCCCCGCCTCGACCTTCCCGCGCTCCGCGGGGTCCCGGGAGATGATCTCGAAGTTGTCGTCGAGCCGCGTGCGGTAGGCGCCGATCGCCAGCGTCCGTCCCTCCATCACCGCGAGCCGCGTCACCGGCGTGGAGAGCTGGAGGACCGGGTCGTAGGGGCTCCCGGCCATCGCGTAGTATCCCGCGCCCGACGCCTTCCGGAGGAGCACGGTGATCATCGGCGTCTGGTTCGTCGAATTCGTGTAGATGAGGTTCGAGCCGTAGCCGAGGAGCCCTTCCTTCTCCGCCTCGGCGCCGATGTCGAAGCCGGAGATGTCCTGCAGCCAGAGGATGGGGAGGCCGTCGTCGTTGCAGGCCCGCGAGAACTGCGAGATCTTGGCGATCCCCTCCTTGTAGAGGATCCCTCCCGGCCGCTTGTGGCCCGCGACGTCCGGGTGGTCGATGAGGAACTGGTTGTTCGCGATGAAGCCGGCGTAAAGCCCGCCCACCTTGCCGACCCCGGTGATCATCTCCTCGCCGCGGTCCCCCATCAGCTCCCAGAAGAGGCTCTGGTCGGTGAGCCGCGCGATGAGCTGCCGCATGTCGTAGGGCATGCGGTAGTCCACCGGCAGGAGGGCCGGAAGCTCCTCCGCCGGATGGATCGGCTGCGAGGAGTCCCCCCCGTAGCGGTAGTAGTCCGCGGCGCTCGTGGGGAGGAGCGAGACGTCGCGCCGGATCAGCGCGAGCACCGCGCGGTCGTCCGGTCCCCGGAAGTCCGCGCAGTTCGACAGGTGGACGTGGATGTCCGGCCCACCGATCGTGAGGGACGTGATGTTCTGGGCCTTGCCGCCCTTGATGAGGGCCGCGCCGGCGATGACCATGTAGGCCTGCTCGGTCATGTAGACGCGGTCGGAGATGATCGGCATGTAGCCGCCGCCGGCGATGCAGTCGCCGAAGACGCCGGCGATCTGCGGCACCTGCTCCGCGGAGAGCAGGCTGTTCATCTTGAAGATGTGGCCGGCGCCGGTGGGACCGGGGAAGGAGCGGGCCTGCTCCGGCAGGAAGAGCCCGGAGCAGTCCACGAGGTAGACGACCGGGAGGCGGAGCCGCCGGGCGATCTCCTGGGCCCTCTCGATCTTCTCCGGCGTCTGCGGCCACCACGCGCCCGAGGCCACCGTGTTGTCGTTGGCGATGACCATCGTGTAGCGGCCGGCCACCTTCACGAAGGCCGTGACCACCCCCGCGCCGGGGCTCGATTTCCCGCCCTCGAACTCGCGGCCCCAGTTGACGAAGGTGCCCACGGGGAAGACCTCGCTTCCCGCGTCCTTCAGGACGTCGATCCGCTCGTGGGCGGTCAGCTTCCCCTTCTTGTGGACACGGTCCCGGTACTCCTCGCCCCAGCCGTCGCGCACCGCGGCGCGGCCCTCGACCACCGGCCGCTCCGCACGCTCCATGGCCGCGCGATTCGCCCGGAAGTCCGCGGCGGAGAGGAAGGACTCGAGTGGCGACCCCAGGGGCTGCAGCATCACCTTAGCCACGCGCCGATCCTCCCTTCGCGTCGAGGAGCCGCTTCACCAGCCCCGTGTCGTAGCGCCCGCTCCGGAACTCCTCCCCGGAGAGCACCTCCCGGTGGAACGGGATCGTGGTCTTCACCCCCTCGATCCGGAAGCGGTCCAGTGCCTCGAGGAGCTTGTCGATCGCCGCCGCGCGGTCCGACCCGTGGACGATGAGTTTCGCGATCATCGAGTCGTAGAAGGGCGGCACCACGTAGCCCTCGCGGACGTGGGTGTCGACCCGCACGCCGTCCACCGCCGGCGGCGGGTCGAAGCGTTCGACTTTCCCGGGGTTCGGCTTGAACCCCGCGTCGGGGTCCTCGGCGTTGATCCGCGCCTCGATGGCGTGGCCGGTCACCTTCACGTCCTCCGCCCGGATCGAGAGGGGGCAGTTCGCGGCGATCGCGATCTGCTCCTTCACGATGTCGACCCCGGTGACCATCTCCGTCACCGGGTGCTCGACCTGGAGCCGCGTGTTCATCTCCATGAAGTAGAGGTTCCCCTCCGGATCGCGCAGGAACTCGACGGTGCCGGCGTTCACGTAGCCGATCCGCGCCACCGCGCGCGCCACCTTCGCCCCCATGGCCGCGCGCAGTTCCGCGGAGATCGCCGGCGAGGGGGACTCCTCGATGAGCTTCTGGTGGTTGCGCTGCACGGAGCACTCGCGCTCCCCGAGGCAGATGGCGTTCCCGTAGACGTCGGCGAGGATCTGGAACTCGATATGGCGCCCGCCGCGCACGAACCGCTCGAGGTACAGCGAGCCGTCGCCGAAGGCCTTCTCGGCCTCCATCCGGGCCTCCTTGAAGGCCGGGAGCACCGGGTAACCGATCCGGCCCGCGGCCTCGGAGGCTTCCTCGATCGAGCCCACCACGCCGCGCGAGCCGGGGATCGGGTCGAGGCCCGCGGCCCGCATGGTCTCGCGCGCCGCCGCCTTCACTCCCATCCGGCGGATGGCGGCGGGCGGCGGGCCGATGAAGGTGACCTTCGCCTGGTGGCAGAGCGCGGCGAAGAGGGCGTTCTCGGCGAGGAAGCCGAAGCCGGGGTGGACGGCCTGGCACTCGTGCTTCTCGGCGGCGGCGAGGATCGCCTCCATGTCGAGGTAGCTCTCGGCGCTCCTCGGTCCGCCGATGGCCACGGCACCGTCGGCCTCCTCGAGGTGCGGGGAGCCGCGATCGGCTTCGGAGTAAACGGCCACCGAGCGGATCTTCAGTTCCCGGAGCGCCCGGATGATCCGCAGCGCGATCTCGCCGCGGTTGGCCACGAGGACCGATCGGAACATGAACTACCTCCCGTCCATTTCACGCGCGAGCCGCTCGCGGGCCATCCGCAGGTTCTTCGCCGGGACCATGGGCGCGAGCTCGTCGATCACCGCCGCGAGTTCGCCCCGGCGCGCGCCGGCGCGGAGCGCCCCGCGGAGGTGGGCCGAAAGCTGCCGCGGGAGCCCGAGCGCGGTGAGCAGGGCCACGGAGAGGAACTCGCGGGTCTTCAGCGAAAGCCCCGGGCGCGCCAGCACCTTGCCGTAGGCGTCGGCGAGGATCCAGTCCATCAGGTCGGGGTGGAAGCCGGCGATCCGCTCCCGGACCGGCGCCATGGCTTCTCCGTAGATCT
>JALOQY010000078.1:0-5211 GCA_025459285.1 Planctomycetota bacterium
GGAGCGACGGCGCGGGCGGAGTGACGTTGATGGTCACGTCCCTGGGACAGTTCGCTGAGTGGAATACTGCCCGCGACCGCGGGCTTCCGGAGTGGGCGTTCGACGAGATGATGGAGACCACGACCGGGGCGGACCTGGACGACCGGGCCCGGCGGAAGAGCCCCGCCGACGCGAGACGGCTCATCTCGCTGTTCCGCGTGCAGGCTCTTGCCTGGTGCCACTTCCTGTGGTCCTTCGAGGCGGGTCGCTACCGGCCGAAGCTCCTTGCCTGTCTCGGCCGCGAGTTGCGCGGCGAATCGGGTCCCGACGTCTTCCGCGAGGTCTTCGGCGGCGACCCGGACGAGACCGTCCGCGCGGAGTTCGAGGCCTGGGTCTCCGGGCTCTGACCGCCGTGGCGGGCCGGCCGGGCCCGACATCCGACTCGTCGAGGTGCGCCCGCCCGGCATCGCGCCCCCGGAGGTCCTACGGAAGTCGGGCCGCGAACTCCGAGGGCGTCATCGTCCACGGCCTCGTGCCGGGGTCCTCGAGCAGGGCGTGGTCGCCGGTGACGACCTTCGTCCCGGAAGTCGTGGCGGCCAGTGCGAAGAGGTGCCCGTCCCCCGCGTGGGGCGGGATGAGGGGCGAGCGGGCCGGCTCCTTCACGATGCCGTGCCGCGCGATCCTCAGGAGGACCTGGTCCACTTCCGCCGGGGCAAGCCTGTGCCGACGGCGGACGGACGGCCGCAGGAGCACGTCACGGTACTCGGAGAGGAGTTCCGCAGACAGCAGGTAGTGGAACGTCCGCCGGAGCATGCCCCCGACGATCCTCGCGGTCGGCCCATCGTCGTCCTTCGTGAGGAACCCGGCAACCAGGACATTTGTGTCGATGACGACCGGCTCGATCATCTCCGGCGGGCCCGCCGCGTCTCGGCCACGGCAAGTCGCAGGGCCTCGTCCTCGCTCAGGCCCGAGTGCTCCCGCGCCCGGGCCAGCAGTTCCTCGGCCTGCTCGGAGGTCTTGACGCCCGCCAGTTCGAGACTCTGCTCGATGATCCGGCCGATCGTCAGACCGCGCCGGGCCGCCTCCTCCTTGAGCGCCCGGTGCATCCCGGTGGACAGGTTGATGGTCATTCTCGGCATCCGGCACCTCCAGCACATCAACACCAATACACCATAACACCTGCCGCCATGGCCGGCAAGGAAGCGGATCGCGCGTTCACCTGAGCCCGGCCGGACACCCGCGGTACACTGCTGCCCATGAGCATGAAGCACGTCGCCGGTTGTCTCCTCCTCCTCGGGGTACTCGCCGCGCCTTCGCTCGCGGAGGTCCGCGGGAAGTGGCACGATTCGCCGGACAGGGCGCTCTCCGCCGCGCAGAAGGAGCGCAAGCCGATTCTCGCCGCGGCCATGGACCATGGCTGAAAGCCCTGCGAAGAGCTGAGGAGTGGCCTCTTCAGCTCGGCGGAGTTCGAGCAGGCGGCGCGCGGATACGTGCTGCTCCGGCTGAAGCCGGGCCCGGACGAGTCGCTCTTCGGGATCACCGCCGCCCCCACCATCGCCGTGGCGGACTTTTTCGGGCGGATCCTCGTCCCGAACCTGAACCTCCGCGGGGACATCCCGGCGGCCTGCCGGCGGATGGAGCAGGCGCTCGCATCCTTCGACGCCGCGAAGGCCGCCCGGCCGCCCTACGGTCCGCCCCCCTTCGCCGCGCCGCTCCTCGAACCCGACGGGGTCGAGGCCATGGAGCGGTTCCTCGCCGCCGCGCACCCCGCGACGGGCGGCAAGCCGCCGCGCGGGAAGGCGTTTGCCGACCTCGCGGAGGTCTACCGCTCCCTCGAACTCGACGGCCAGCTCGTGCGGTTCTGCGGGAACTACTTCGCGGCCGTGGGGCGGCGCGCGGCACACCTTCGCGCCGGCGCCGGCCCCGACGAGGAGGCAGCCCTCCTCGAGGAGATGACGTACTGCCGGAACGACCGCGTGAAGTTCGAGGCGATCGCCGCCTTCGCGAAGTGCGCGCCGCCCGCCCGGGCCTCCTTCTTCGCCCGCCGGGTGGCGGAGAAGACGAAGGACTGCCTGAACCCGAACCGCGTGCTCTGCGCCTGCGTGGACGGCGTGGGGTTCATGGCGATGCGGCTGCCGGACGTGACGGATCGCGCCTCGGCGGAGGCCCGCGAGGCGGTCCTCGGCGCGCTGCCCCTCCTCGTGGCCACCCTCGACGCCGAGGCCCGGAACAACGGCGCCTGTCGGATGGCGCGCGACGCGGCATGGAAGGTCGCGCTGGCCACCGGCGCGCCGGAGGCGCTGGAGGCGTTCCTCCACGCCCTGAAGGCGCCGGGCGTGAACACCGAATGGCTCCGCGACATGACAGAGAAGTTCCGCGCCGAGACGCACCGCCTTCTCACGGAGCGGACGGGGGCGTCCCCCGGCGACGACTACGAGTCCTTCGCGAGATGGTATGCCGCACGGAAGAACACACTCTTCTTCGACCGCGCCGCAGGGAAGTTCATCGAGAGCCCCGCCGCGGCGAAGGCCTTCCGCGGAAAACTGGCCGCCGCCCTCCGCGAGAGGTGAACCTCAGTTCCGCGATGCAGGCACCGGCGTTTCAGCGCCGCGCAGGCGCGCCCGAGCGGGCTCGAAGCCGGGATTGAGCGCCAGACAGTTCGCGAAGTGGACAGCGGCCACGTCCGGCCTCTGCTGGGACTCGGCCACCAGCCCCCGGTTGTAGGCCACCCTCCAGGCCGGCGCGCCCAGTTTCTCCGCCACGGTCAGATCCTGAAGCGCCTCCTGCGGACGGCCCGTGAGGAAGAAGATCGCCGCCCTGGTCTCGAAGACCTCGGGCCGGTCGGGATGCAGGGCCACCTGCTCGTCGAGCAGCCGCAGCGCATAGGGGTGGTTCCCCTGTTCCAGCGCGATGCGACTCCGAAGTATCGCCGCCTCCGCATGGGTGGGGTCGACGTCCCGGGCGATGTCGAGGTACGCCACCGCCTCGTCGGAGCGTCGGAGCTCGCAGCAGAGCGCGGCGCACAGCGTCAGGGCTGGAAGGTGGCGAGGATGCTCCAGCGCCAGGAACTCAGCTTCGTCGAGCAGCCGCCCCATCGTCTCGTTCCAGCTCTCGTCGGGCTCGAGCAGACCGTAGTGCTCCGAGGGCTGCCCTCCCGCGACGCGGTCCCACTCCGCGGTGATCCTTGCGACCTCCGCATCGGGGTCCGTCGGCCGGCTCATGCGGGACGGACTGAGTGCGTTGCAGGCAACGACGGCCAGGCATGAGAGTGTCAGGACCAGATGGAGTGCCTTCATGTCATCACCTCTGCGACGTGGTTCGGAGCACTTGCTCGATCAGATTGATGAACTGGTGCATGGCCGGCCCGATGGTCCAGACAAAGATCCCGGGCAGGAAACACACGACAAGCGGGAGCATGACCCGGGCGGGGAGGCCCTGGGCGATGGCAAAGGCGCGCTCCCGCCGGCGGGACCGCAACTCATCCGCCTGCGAGCGCAGCGTGTTGGAGAGCCCCCCCCCCACCTGCTCGGCGTGGATGAGTGCCGTGACGAACACGCTTACTGACGGCACGTCCGCCCGCTCCGCGAGCCTCCGGAGGGCCTGGACGTGGGGAACGCCGGCGAGGTTCTCGTTCTGGAACAGGGTCAGTTCCTGCACCAGCGGCCGGCGACGGTCCCCTCCCTTGAGGATCTGGTTGAGCCCGGCCTCCAGTCCCAGGCCCGCTCGTCCCTGGGCCGCGAGGAGTTCCAGCGTGATCGGCAGGTCCTCCTCGATCTTCCGGATCCGCTCGCGGCGACGAGCCCGAAGCCAGAGCACCGGGAAGAGTGCGACGAGGATGCCGATGGCCCAGGGGACCGCGGCGAGCGCGGGCTCGATGATTCGTCCGGCTCCGCCGGGCGTCTCCTCGAGCCAGATTCGCCCGCCGCGGACGACATCGCTCTTCCGGAGCTGATGGACCGCCGCCACGCCCAGGGTCACCGCGACCAGGAACGCGAGGATGAAGAGACGGACGGAGTACCGCCCGCGCAGCCCGGCCAGCGAAAGACTCCGGCCGAGCCAGGAACGCCGTTCCCGCTCGACGTCCGGACTCCCGGATTCCCCGGTCTCGGCGTCGAGCCGGTCCTCGATCTGCCGGCGGGACATCCACCGCAGGAAGAGCAGGTAACCCGCGGTCAGGACACAAAGCCACAGGACCAGGTACCACCACACATCAGCACCTCTAGTAGCGGATCCGGCTCAATCGGTAGATCCAGAACGCACCCAGGGCCTGGAGGGCCAGCGCGAATGCCGCAGCCACCCTTCCGGCCTCGAGCTGCAGGAACCCCTCCATCCGTTCCGGATAGGCTCGCCACATCACGAGGCCGATCACGTAGGTCAGCGCCAGCACGCCAAGCACCGAGACCCTGACCTCCGACATCTGCGCGCGCACCCGCCGAAGCGTGTCCAGATGGTCGCGCACGAAGCGCCCGACGTCGGAGAGGACCGGTGCCACGCTGCCCCCGCTCTCCCACTGCACCGCGAGCGTCGAGTAGAAGAGACGAAATGGCTCCAGGGTCGACGCGACGGCCAGCATCTGGCAGGCCGCCACGGGGCTCTCTCCGACCTGGATCCGGACCAGCAGGGCGTCGATGTGCCGCCGGATCGGCCGGCGCGCCTCCCGCCCCGCGCTCTGAACGGCTTCCAGCAGACCGGCCCCGGCCTGGAGTGAGCCCACCATCATGTCGATCGCGTCGGCCAGCTGCGACTGGAGCTTCACCGCGCGCCGGCCGGTGAAAAGTCCCGCCATGAGAAGGACGGAGACTCCGCAGAGCACGGCGACCGCCAGAGCGAAGGCCAGTCCCCAGCCGAGCACCTCATGGGTGAGTAGCCCGGCGGCGGCTCCACCGGCAAGGGCGAGGATCGCGACGATCCCCCGGACCGGCGCGCGGCGCCGGAGCGGAGGTGGACGGTTTGGCAGATCTCCGAACAGCCGATCCTGGATCTCTCTCCTCGCCCTCATCGCCCGCAAGGCGAAGACGAAGAGCCCGAGGACCACGACCGCGATCAGGAACGCGACCGCTTCACTCACTGACTTCCTCCGGCTTCCTGAACATCTGAACGGACAGATCCACTCCCCGCGCCCGGAGGAGTTCGGCGAACCTCGGCACCACGCCCGTCGCCTCGAACCGCCCGATGACCCGGCGCGTCGACCGACCCGACCGCCGGAAGGTGAAGACCTCGTTCATAAGAGGC